>LFWW01000011.1 GCA_001273385.1 miscellaneous Crenarchaeota group-6 archaeon AD8-1
CCTAGCACAAGAATATCAGCTTCCTTAAGTTTAGGATAAACTTGCTGCATACTATCATTAATATAACATTCACCTGAATTTTCATACCAGCAACTAAAATCACCTGAACAAGGAGTAACATTAAGTTGTTTTGAATATAGCAAATCAACTTGAGCTCCAGCTTGCTCCATACCTTTTATAAAAGGAGCTAAGATTTTTGCTGTGTAGCCTTTTTCTTTTCTAACACTGCCATTTACAACCAATACTTTCATTAGAATTCACTAAAGTCTAATGTGCAGTAATTTCTTATATTTATTAGTAAAGTTTCTCTAGTGATCAAAACCAGTTTTCTTGAGTAGAAAAAACAAAGATCTAGGATATAGTAAATTAAATACAAAATAACTAAGGAGAAACTCCTTCTTTACCTACAACATCAAAATCTTTTGTATAAGCTGGAAGATCAAAAACAAAAAACACAGAGTTATGAGTACTATTGCTAGACAAAATATAAGCATATTCATCCATCAAAGAACCATGGTTATACACAAAAAGCTCCCCCCAAATCAGATTATTAGGAATTGTAATATTATAAAAACCGCTCCTTTGTCCTCCTCTAAAATAAAATGAAACAGACTTAAGCAAACCAAAATAGCTAACCTCTGGAGCAGAAGAATAATTACTAAAAACAGTAACCTTAAAAGTTCTCTCTCCAACTAAAAGAGGAAAAACATACAACTTGCCTTCCTCCACATGATTTGTTGGCAAGTCAATTAATATAAAAGCAACTACTACAAATGAAAAGAGTATTATCAAAACAAGAAATAGTGCTAATACAATTTTATTCATAGATTTCAATTAACACTAGTTTATTCCTAGCTTAATAGATCTTATTTCTTTAAAGTAAATTTTCGACCCTCCAGAACATTTCTTCAAGGGTCGTTATATTCAACTTCATAACCACTAGTCACAAACCAGATTTTAATGAGATTAAACTTGGATGTAAATAAAATTCATAAGGATTCAAAGCCCAGTACGCAACAAGTCAGGATCCTGCCAACTATTCCTAAACAATCTAAATCAAGTTAGATACGCTAGAGTCAGAGATTATTCACATATTGATAAAGATTCTAAGAAACCCAGTTCACCTACTGCAAACTAGAAGATCTAAAAGCATTGAAAACTTGATTATCCAACAAGAACATTCAACTCAATATTGGTGAGGCAAGTAGTGGTCAAAATAGGTGACCAGACCAATTCCAACATATATTGGTACACTTCCAAGGCTTGCCAATATTGGAGGCTACCGATAATTTGAAAAATAATAAAAACTAATCTCATTTAGGGGCAGTTAATTGTCTCTTAGCAAATTACAGGAAATACCCACTCGAAAAACTATTCTATTAGTTGGACCTCCAGGATCAGGTAAATCAACATTTTGTCAAAATGTCATTCTCCAAAATTTAGCAATGGACAAACCCACTATTTTTGCAACAACAGAATACAGTTCACAAGAGGCAGAAATACAATTGAAAGAGAAGGGATTGATAACAAAATCTGCTGGATTAGTATTCTTTATTGATGGGTACAATAAAACAGTAGGATTACCAGTTATAGATCGTTTAGATGTTATAAATGTGAATTGTGGTAACCTCACAAACCTAGGTATTGCAATAGCAAAATACCAAAGAAACATCGGAAAGAAAGGAATTTTACTGGTTTTCGATTCTTTAACCTCTCCTTATCTTTTATGCGGTTCGGAAGTTATTAGGTTCTTAAGATTGACTCTATCAAGGTTTGCTGCTGATGGAAACTCTGTTCTAGCTTGTTTTGATGAAGGAAGTGGAAAAAAAGAAGATCTTGTGGGTATGATGAGTATTTCTGATGGAACAATAAATATCAATATTGAAGAGAAAAAAAGAATTTTTAATGTTGTTAAACATCCAAAAATTAAACCAACAAAAATCAAGGTTCCTATAGTTACATCACCTCAGGTTATGGCTTATCATTTTGACGAGGACTATCAGAAACAAGATATGAAAATGGCAATGGATGGATATAAATCAACTCTAAGACCAAAAGTTGGTGATTTCATTAACATAGCTTGGAGAGATCTTGTTTTCTGGAGCGGAATGCTCTGGGATCCTGAAAATTTTCCGATGAAAATGTATGACATAACCAAATATTCCAATAATCCAAGTAATTTTGGAATAGATCTAGTTTCATATCTTCCTTGGTATAAAAGAAATCTTTTCAGATTGCTCATACCTGATAATTTTACTAAAGTTAAAAACATGAAAAAAATGTTTGAATGGGGCACAAAATCAACACAACAGAGATACAATTCAGGGATTATTGAATTTCTTGAAAAGAAATCCAAACCTGATGAACATTATGTTAGGTTTTTAGAGGGCTATGAATGTTGGGGATTTGATAACATTGGAGATAGTCTAGCTTTTATGAAGCCTGCAATGACAGTGGGTGTTTTAGCTGGAATGGAAAAAATCCAAAGAGAATGGAATATTATTGAAACTAAATGTATAGGTTTAGGAGATCCTTATTGCGAGTATAAGCTAGTTCCAAGAGAAATTGATGAGCTAAGGAGTTCTCTTAAGAAAAAAACTACTACTATTGACAAGGTAAACGATCGCCTAAAAGAGCATATCCTTGCATATATCCAAAATAAAAAACCTCTAATGGAGAGACCAACCTTGGGAAGTGATGTGCATATACATGAATTGCAACAGGTTACTGCTGCTCCATTAGTTGCTGATCAATTAGTAATGATTTTCAGAATGGGGGGCACAAAGGCTGGAAAAAAGCTTGGAGAAACCCTTATTCAAACAGGACTAAATGAAAATGAAGCTGTAAAAGAATTACTAGATTTCATGAATTATTGTAAAGTTGGAAAGGTTACATTGGAAGAAACGATAAGAATTTATGAGAATAGTGAAAGATTTGGAATGAAAACTAAAGATCCTTCATGTTATTTCACTACTGGTTTTCTTAATGGATTTATGTATGCTATTAAAAATCAGCATGTTAAAGAAATAAGGTGCATAGGGTTAGGAGATCCTTATTGCGAGTGGGAATTTAAATAGTATTTTGAAAATATTAAATCCAAAAACTTCACTTATTAGCCAACTTCACAATAAAAGTAACTCACTATGTTTAGTTTTTATAATTTATTATTAATCCAAATATGAACAGAATCCAAGAATAATCTGGATTTTATAAAAACTGTCTAAGACAACTCACTGTTAAGGCTAAAACTTATACCAATTTACCTTAAACTTCTTCCCTGTATGATCAAAAGGACTATGCTTCTTATTAGAGTGATCATGAGCGCATACCAAAGCGAAACTATCTCTCAGGACAACTTAGTTAAAGTCACATGAAAAGAACTAGGACCACCAGGAGGAAAAATAAAAAACAGAGTATAACTCCCAAACTCAGTACCACCAAAAACCTGTGAATAAGGAGTATCTAAACCCAACTCATAATCCAAGCTCTCAACACCATCCAAAATCGAGTAAATATCCTCAGAACAACACACATAAGCAACACCACCATCCCAATAACCCTCATAGAGATAAAGATCAACCCAACCTTTAGGAGTAGCAATATCAGTACATTCAACAAAAAGACCCCACTGCTCCCCAGCACCAATAGTAAAAGGAACATACACAACACCAACATCTCTACTTAAAAATCTCAAACATTCATTAGAACCACTAACAGTGAAATCAAGAGCCTCCTGAGTCTTAGGAGAATTAGTTAAAGACGAAACAAAAAAGGCCCCTGTAGCCATAATAACAACAATACAAAGACCCGCCACACCAAGAATCTTTTCATTGACCATAAACCTAACCTTTAAGCTAAATATTTTAGAAAAAACATTCACATTAATGAATATAAAATTTTAGAAAAAACTAAGTCCAATTAGAAATTTATGCTATAAATTCTCCTAATATGTGTTGCTATCTTACCCTTGTTGTTTTGGGAGACCTAATTTAATTTTTTAATTTAATTTAAGTTGTCTAGCCACACTTTTAGAATCAATAAAGGATTGGTCAACAACAATTAACAACCATCACCTCATATAGCTGGAAGTTATTTATTATTGGATTCCAATACTCAATAAACTCTAAAATCTTACCTTCATCATCAAAATAAAAAAGACCAAGGTAATCATTTTCATAAAAACTACCAGTATTTTTTAATTTAAATTTTCCCCAGAATTTAACTGCAAGTCTGTTAGGAACCTCAAAAGGCATAATCTCTTCAATAGTAAAGCTCATTTCACTAAAATTCTAAGAGGTGTTTTTCATGGTAAACTTATAAATTTCATTCTGACCAACAATTTCAGCTGGAAACAAACCAGAATGATAAGGAGTAACTTGTTTTCCATTATCTGCATATAATTTAGAATATTCTTTAATCTTTCTTTTTTCAAGGAATCCAAAGAGAGCATAAATAGTCTTAATATTGCTTTCTCTAATCAAACTCTCCACTTTCTAATTTTCTAATTTTTCACTATACCATAATAAAGAATGTTTTTCGGTAATATTTTTTTCAAGTTTTCTGAGTCTGTGCAAATAGAGAATTGTATAATAATTAGAAAAGCATGCAACAATGACTAAACTAATAGGAGAAAGAAAAACAAACAGCCAAACTGTTTAGCTGGGAATCCTTGGGTTAGATCTTAGGAGAAAAAAGAGTAACAAATACTGACAGGATTATCTGATTTCCCCCAAGGATCCCCCTAATCCAATTGTCTTTCCAGATTATGACAATAACTTCTCAAATAGTATATTAAGGCATTTTTGTCAAGAACCCTTGACCAAACAAGAGCATTATAAAGAAAAAACTTGCTTAGCTTCACAATGCCTAGTAAAATAGTTTCTCTCAAAGTTTTCTTGGGCAGAACAAACAAAGAACAAAAAACATAAAAAAGGAAGAGAAAACTACCAAAAGCTAACTCTAATACTCTTCATCTTCAGGATAGTCTTCTTCATCTTCTTCATCATAATCATATTCTTCTTCCTCTTCAAAGATCATGAAATAACAACCTCCTAGTAGCGCAAGCATAACCACTATGATATATACTTTTTTAGAAGTTTCCTAGATTCAAAACTATACTCTAGAACAGTCTTCTATAGGAATATTCCAGTTTCCGTAATATTACCTAAAACAGAATACTTCAATTAATATAATATTCTTCTAGAAGAAGCTTCCACAGCTGTTGCCTAGGTCTTTATTCGAAGTTTTCTTGCCTAAAACAAACAAAGAATTTTAAGATTTGTGAGTTAAACTTGCTTTGTTTTTATAATTAGCTGCTTCAAACTACCAGTACCTATTTTTCTAGTTCCAAGCACTTTCAAACTAGAAAAATCAACAAAGGCTTGAATTTGATCCTTATAATCTTCCAGATTTCCCAATGTATCAAGAAGAATAATTCCCTTAAAGCCACTAAACATTTCCCTAAAAAAATTCTGCTCATCCTTTAAAGCACGTTTATGGTGATAATTAAAAAATTTAATCCAACTAGGACTTAAAAAAATCACTTTATCTTCAGGATCAAGCTTAAGATTACTTCGATTACCACCCAAAAAACAATCAATACAGTTTAATGCATCAACCTTGACAACATTATGATTCTTTGCTAGTTCATTCATCTCCCCATTAGGACCCAAACAATAATCCCCATAAACCAAAATAATATCCTCAGAAGATTTCTTAGAAAGTGTCTCTAAAACCTTAGTCAGACTCTGTTCCAAAAGATTATAATCAAGGTGGAGATTCATACCAAGAAAAACAACATTATAATCTTTAGCTAAAGAGAGCTGATCAATTTCATCCTTAAAAACTCTACAACAAACTAAATATGGCTTAGTTTTCAAATCTGTATTACCTCACATAATCTAATTTTAATTTATTTAATAGTTTAGATTAATTGATCATTTTAAGCAAAATTGGACCTCAGTTCAATCAATAATTATTCCTTCCTTCATACTCTAAACTGGAATTAAAGCTAAATATCAAGTCAATCAGAAGCAAAAGGGTATGTAATTTTTGAGGTGATAATTTGAAGAAAAGTATGTTACAAGCTTTAAAGAAAAGAGAGCATCTTAAGAATGTAGCAGGAATACTGATAGGATTTACTCTTATTATTGCAGGATTATTTTTTACTATATGGCAACTAGATATTATTTTAACTGGTTGTGTTTGGTGGGAAGCAAGTCCAACAGGTATGGGTTGGGCTTGGTATGGACCTGGAGCTTATGCTAGAGCACCTTTTCAATGTTTCTTGTGGAGAACTACCATTGGAAGGGCCTATGATACATTGTTATTCTTGAACTTTACTTTACCCATAATTGGAGCTATAATATTATTCTTGAGTGTATGGACTTGGGAAGAATGAGTAGTTACTAATTTTTCATCCAAGTTTTCTTGGGAGAGAACAAACATAGAACACAAAAGCAAGTAGAATTAAATTATAAATAGGTAAAGGGAAAATGGAGAATAAACTGGAGAATCATCTTTGATTACTGAAATAATCTCAGGCTTTCTCTTTTTGTTTATCATAATTATACTCATTATAAATGGGAAATTTGGCTACAAAGTAATAAGTAATCTAGACCCAGACGCTAAACTACAGGAAATAAACAAAAATCCAAAAAGATTCAAAATAGGCACCATACTAGCACTAACAGAACATTTTAGCATAATTGCACTTGCTATATCATTGTTTATTGCTTTTAATTCATATGGAATAATACTTGCAGTCATTTGGACAATCTCCAGAACAGCAGAAGGCACAATTCAAATCTATAACAAAAAGAATTACTGGGAACTCCTCAACACAGCAAAAAAATATTCAAAAGCAAGTGGAACTGAAAAAAAATCATTAAGTGATCTAGCTTTAAGCATTCTTAAAACAAAAAACACAGTGTTTAGCTTTGCACAAATCTTATTTTCCATTGGAACACTCTCATACTCAATCCTATTTGTCACTACTGGAGTAGTACCAGAAATTATTGGATGGTTTGGAACAATTGCTAGCATAACATATGGCTTAGGCAATGTAATACAACTTGCAAAACCTAATTTTAAAGCTCTATGGAGTTTAGGTGGTTTGCTGATTTGGGTTTTTGAAATAATTTTAGGAAGTTGGCTATTGCTTTCTCCAATTATTTAGTAAAGTTTCTCTAGTGACCAAAACTAGTTTTTGAAGGGTAGAACAAACAAAGAATCTATCAAGTATTTGATCTAAAATCCAAAACACAATTGAAGCAAACAAAAAATTAACAATAGACAGAGCTAATCCAATATTACTATAAAAAACAGATAAAATAACAACACCAGATGCAACAAAAAAACCAGTAGTTAAAAGGCTAAGTTTTTGTATCTGACACAAGTTACGGACTTTATACTGGTTAATTCCCCAGACCAGATTTGTTAATCCAAAGGCCAACAAAGTTAGAGACGCACACCTGATCTAATTTCAAATATGTGAGGTGCTGGATATATCAAAAATATGTACTCAACTATTGCTGAGGATAAAATCAAAACAACAGAAATTATCCCAAATATAAAACCAACTTTTCCAGATAAAAGACCAAAATTATTCCTTATCTCCCTATACCCAAAACTTGCCAAAAGAATTCCTACTCCAAAAAGAAGTATTGTCAAAAATAAAGCAATCCCATAATAAATAGGATGAAAATATAAATTTGTCCAAGAAGAAAAGAGTTCTATAATAAAAATTAGACTAATAGATATTGCACTTAACAAGGAACCAATAGTTCCAAGAGTGAAATATTTGATTCTAATTATGTCCTTCTACTCTATCAATTATTAACTATTTGCAGGTTTATGATTTATGTAAAATTGTGAATAGTTATCTAAGTTTCTACCCTCCAGAAATAATCTTCAAGGGTCTTTTTATAGCACTTCAAGACCATCTGGTCACCACTTCTAAACAAACAGGATGAAACTTGGGTGAAAAAAAATGTGTAAAACTACAATGCCCAATCTGTAACAACTCAGGATCCTGTCAGCTATTCCTAAACAAACAAGAGCAAATCAGATACGCTAGAGTCAGACACTATTCACATATTGATAAAGATTCCAAGAGACCCCAATTTAAGCAAATACTGACCTAAAAAAGATTTATTTTAGGTATTATAATCATAAAATGTAAAATAAAATTATACAAAGAAAATAAAATTAGTGTTAGTTTATTGAATCAAAATAACTCATTCAAATTGCAATCATACGTAGATATGATACTAGGTTCAATAGCAGTAATTTTATCTATGTTAGCATTATTTTATCCAGAAATAACCATTACAACAATGATCTTAATAGCATCACTTGCACTGTTTATACTAAGTTTACCAAGAATTATAACTGGAATATTTCTAATTGACCTCCCAAATGGACTAAGAGCTCTAAATGCAATTTCTGGAAGCATTGCATTGGTTGTCTCAACAGTAGCTCTATTAAATACAAACCTTGAAACACAAGCCCTAATTTATTTAATATCCCTTGGGTTGGTTCTCATTGGCACTGTAAGGTTAAGCATTGGCATAATTTTCAAAATATTTCCAAGTTGGATTAGAACACTATCTTCAACTGCTGGATGCTTCACAATAATAATAGGTGTCTTACCTTTTATCTTCCCAGATTTTGAATCCTTGGAGTTAATTTTAATGATTTCAATTTCTTTACTATTAAACGGTGTAATCAGAATAATTCAAGGACTAACAAAACCAAAATAATAAATTCAAAAATTTTAGATCCAAGTGTTTTTTGAATGGTCTTAATATATGACTTCAGAACCACTGATCACTGCTTCCATATAAAGAGATGAAAAAATAGAATGAAGATCAACGTTTGGCATAAAATTATTTATAGTTGAGAAAATCAGTTTCAAACATGCAAAAACAGAAGTATCCTTATAAAACGGCTGGAAGAAAACTAATATCTACTTTTCCCAAGGCAAGAGTAGGAGATAAAATTAGTAACATTGAACAGATGCTGACTAAAGAAGCAAATAACTTTGAAACTATGGATTACATTTATGTTGTTAATGAAGAAAACATCTTGAAAGGTATACTCTCAATAAGAGAAATTCACAGCTCAAAAAAAGACAGAAACGTAGAAGAACTAATGACAACAGAATATGTCTATGCACACCCCTCAACCCACCAAGAACGTTTAGTATACCTTGCATTATCAAATGAAATAAAAGCAATTCCAATTATTGACAAACAAAAACATCTTATTGGCATAGTTCCTTTTAACACTATTTTAAAAATCTTCAATGAAGAAGTCAGAGAAGACACATTCAAGTTTGGAGGCATATTCCACAAAGTTGGAAAAGAATACACTACAATCAAAGCCTCAACCCAAACAATGATTAAAACAAGAATACCTTGGATATTAATAGGTGTACTAGGCGGAATAATTACCGCTTCTATCATAACTGGTTTTGAATCTGTTCTAAGCACATTGTTAGCCCTTGCAGCCTTTACTCCAGTTTTAGCATATCTAAGTGATGCTGTAGGAACACAATCTGAAACCTTGATGGTCAGAAGCCTAGCTCTGGATCCTAAACTCTCTCTGAAATCATATTTCTCTAGAGAATTAGCTGTTGGAACTTTCATTGCATTCTTTTGTGGAGTATTACTCTCTGCAATTGCCTTATTTGGTTGGCATGATCCAATCCTAGGATTAATTGTTGGAACATCAATGTTTCTTAGCATGATTGCTGCAGTATTAATCTCTTCAGGTTTTCCTGTATTATTTAAAAAAACAAAATGGGACCCTGCTATTGCATCAGGACCATTTGCTACAATGATTAGTGATGTAATTACTGTTGCTATCTATTTCATAGTTGCAAGTTTGTTGCTGACTCAATTTGGTTTATTATAAGCTAAAAATAAAAATGAATAGAATTGAAGAGGTGGTTTAGGGAAAACAAGCAAACATCTAAGGAAGTGGAGAGAGACAAGAATCAAAATAATTATTAGAAGAACTTTAGAAAAGAGAAAGCAAAAGATTAACTCATAAGAGAAAAATATTTAAGAAAAAGCTCACTATGAATTTGAATCCTAATCAGCAAAACCAAAACAACCTTCTAAAAGAGCTGATAAAGAATGGATTTGCAATTATACATAACCAAGCATTACGGATTAAAATATAGAAGTAAAGGAACACAAGTTAAGTTTGCCGTAGTTGATAAGGATAAGGCAAAAAAATATCCACAAAACTTCCTATGTATGCTACCTAAAAAACTAAATCCTAAACTCAAACAAAAATATAAATTTACAGATTTATTTGGTTCTCAAAGCCCACAATTAGCTTATAACCTATTAAAAGATGCCTTAGAAAATGAAGATGATTTAGAAGTCATTAAAGCTATTAAAAGCAGATTAAGAGAAATAAAATCTACAGAGAATCATTCAAAATGCAGGATATGTGGACACCAATTTAGTAACAACAAGAAATATGGTCCAAATAGAATGTGTTCTAACTGTAGAAATAGGATTTATGAAGAAAACAACTAATAATTGTTAATTCTTCCCAAGGATCTCCATATAGCACTTCTTGATGATTATATTAAGGCATTTTGTCAAGAAAACTTTACCAAACAAGGGTTTTATAAAGAAACAAACTTGCTTAGCTTCACAAACCCTAGTAAAATAGTATGTCTCTAAGTTTTCTTGAGCAGAGCAAACAAAGAATCTAGAAATTAAATATTAATGAAAAACAATAACAATTCTTAATACAAAATGAAGCAGACTAATCCACTTTCATTATATCAGAAATATCACATGGACAGAGAAGATGAAAGACTAGACATATTCAAGATTATAGCAGAGAAATTTAAAATCAAAACTGCACTATACCCAGGAAGCTTTGTACACATAACCCCATCATTAACAATTCCAAAAGTAGTCTACGTTGATAGCTATAAAAAAACAAAAAAGTTCTTTGATAACCCAGAAGTGTATAAATTCATAACTAAGAATAAAATCTACAAAGAAGAGCCAAAAATAGTCTTTCATCTCAAAGATTACCAAAAAGACATAGAAGAAGCAAAACAAAGCTTTGATCTACTTATCTCTCAATATAGTGGTTTTGTTTCACAATACTGCAAAAAATATCTCAAAGTAGGTGGATTGCTAGTGGCAAACAACAGTCATGGAGATGCTAGCATGGCTTCCATAGACAAAGACTATGAATTCACAGGGGTTTTCAAAAAAAGATCAGCAAATAAATACACATTTTCAGATGCAAACCTTGATACTTACTTTATTCCTAAAAAACCTAGAAAAATAACTAAAACCTATCTTAGAGAAATTAAAAAGGGAATTGGCTATACAAAGTATGCATCATCCTATCTATTTAAGAGAACTAAATAATAATACCGTTTTCTTGGGCAAAACAAACAAAGAAAAGATTACTAGCAAAACAACAAAATAAAACAGCAAAAAATAAATACAATCTAAACAAGCACAAACAGCACAATGTCTATAAAAGAATTAAAAACACTAAATATAAAAACAATCATAATAACAACCATACTCTCAGCCTTCTCTTTTCTTGTAGCATTAACCTGGAGAGATGCAATCCAAAAAACACTAAACACATTCTTACCTGAAGGAGAAGGACTATTCTATGATTACTTAATAGCCATAATTATAACAATAATTGCTGTTACAGTAACCTATACCCTTCTACAAATAGAAAAAAGAAACATACTTCCAAGCAAAATTAAGAATAAAAAAAATCAAGCCAATAAAACATAGCAAACAACATAATTAATGAAACCATAAAAACATCAAATAATGCAAAGCCAAGATATTCATTTTTCATAAACTGATATTTCAGAATATTTTATTTAGCAATTATAAACTACAAATAATTATTCTAAGTTTTCTTGGGTAAAAGAAACAAAAGAGGAAAATAGAGTTACTTTGTATTTGTGTTAAACTAATGAATAATAATATTTATTAAGATTCAATATATCCGCTTGGATTGGTGAAACAAAATAAAAAAAGCATTCAATAGACGCATTTCCATCTTTTTTATTGCAACTCTAGCAATGGCAACCTTTTTTACACTAACAGTACAAGCTCAAGGCAACAACAATCCCAATAAAATTCACGGATCACCAGTTTTTGTTCTCAATATTCTAGGCAAAAAATCTGATTGGAATGGACAAGGAGACTACAACAACCCTGACAGACATACAATTTTCATACCTGAAAACACAGCTGAATGGTATGCACTAACAAGTAAAAGTCCTGGCACTTATGGAAATCTAACAGCTGATGGTTCAATTCTAATCTGGATGACAAGTGGACCTGAATTTGCAGTACTTGATGGAAACGCATTTGATGATGGAAACGCTAGCCTACAAATAGAAAATGGCAGATACTATGTTTATCTTGCAGCTCTTGCCAAGCCTGGCGGTACAAGTGCCTTAGATGGATGGTATTATGATAATGAAGGAAGCGCTTGCTATCAGCTTGGTGAAGTAAAAAAGATACAAAGAGAAAAAGGACAACCTGGTTGGGTTAATGCAACTGATTTGTTCTATATCACATGGGAACAGCTTCTAGCTTTAGGTTATACTCCTGAGGAACTAATGCTTTACTTTGGTGAAGAGCAAGAGGGTCAATCAGTTTGGATATTTGATTTCCTTCAATTCTTACAAGACACATATAGTGACATAGACTACTATTTCTGGAAAGTTGACAATAATGGCAACAAACACATACAATTACGTTTCTACAAAAAGTAGAAACCATTCTCTTCCCTTCTTTTTTTCCAAATATCTTGATTTTTAGTTCATAAATCATAAATAAATGTCAGTGGCTGGTTTTATTGAGAAGAGGGTTTAAAATAAATTTAATCCCACTTCTTAAAGCAAGCTGACTGCTAAGTTATGCGTTAATTGAATGCTACTTTGTTTCACCAAAGTATCTTTTCAGTCAGCTTGCAAGTCTAATCTTTTTTAGTAAATTTTCTACTCTCCAGAACTTTTCTTCAAGGGTCCTTAAATAGCACATTTAGACCGCTGGTCACCACTTCATATTAGAGGATGAAAATAAGGATGAAAATAAAATGTGTAAAGATCCAATGTCCCTTATGTAACAAATCAGGATCCTGCCAACTATTCCTAAACAAACAAGAACAAGTCAGATACGCAAGAGTACGCCATTACAGTCACATTGATAAAGATTCCGAGAAGCCCCAGTTCACCTACCACAAACTAACAGACTTGGAAGCATTGAAAACTTTATTATCCAACAAGAACATTCAACTCAATACTGATAAGACCAATACTGGTCAAAAATGATCAAGGGGTCACCAAACAACACCAATTAATATAGACCATAAACTCAATGATTTAAGCCTTAAACATGGAATTGAGGGGGCGGGTAGCTCAGCACGGATAGAGTATCACCCTCCTAAGCTCCAAGAAGCACTAGACCAGACCAATTCCAACATAGATTGGATCACTTTCAAGGCTTGGTTAACCAGCAAATATTCTAAATCCTATACTAAGCTGGTTTATTATTATTCTAAGAAGTATCACAATTTACTAGACAATGTCAAACTAATTGATTTAATCAAACAATCTAACAGAAACAACGTCATCAAAGCTCTAATCACTCTCTCCAAGTACCTTGGACTTTATACTCAATTTAAAGCCAAAATGAAAAACTATGGTATCAGAAGTCACAGACAAAGTGCAGTAGAAAGCTTGCTAAGAATAATGAAAGCAAGCAACTCATATATTAGAGTGGTATGAAGAAGCACTAAAACACTTGAGACCTAATGAAAGATTATTTCTAAGATTCTGCAAGATCACTGGTATACGAAAAACAAAAGCAATAACCTCCTTTAACAAAATCATAGAGTTGTCTAAAAGAAAAGACCTACCATCCTACTATGACTGCCAACTAAAAGTGTTAATGCACTTTAGATACCACAAAGAATTCTTGAGAAGAACCAAAAACTGCTACATGAGCTTTGTACCAGACACTCTAGTAGAGGAAATAGCTACTACCCAACCATTAAGCTACTATGCCATTAAATTTAGACTACACAGATACGGTATTAAGGTCAGAATAAATGAGCTAAGAGACCACTTTGGAACACAGCTACGTAAGTGTGGCATAATAAAAGAAGAGATAGATCTCCTACAAGGAAGAATACCTCAAGAAATTTTCATTAGACACTATTGGAGTCCCAGATTAGCCGAGTTAGGAAACAGAATTCTAATTGCTCAGAATTTATATGATACAAAATTAGAAAAGACAAATTTAGTGAAATAATTGATCTAAGATGTTCTTTAAGAAGATAAATCAAAATCTAATAAACTGAATATATTTTATTTGATTCATTATTGATTCTACCTATTTAGAGAGATAAAAAGATGAAAAAAAACCTAGTCAAACCAAATGATCATTATAGAAAAGTTATGGTTATCACCGGTGCTAACAGAGGAATAGGATTTGAAGTTGCAAGAACATTAGCAAAAGAGGACATATCTTTGGTTTTAGCTTGTAGAAATCTTGTTGAGGGAGAAAAAGCTAAGGAGAAAATCGAGAAGGAATCTGGTAATAGTCAAATTAAAGTAATAAAGTTGGACTTGAGCTCTTTTTCTTCTATTAGAGACTTTTGCAAAAAATTTGATCAATCCTATCAAAGATTAGATGTATTAATTAATAATGCTGGAATCTTCACAATGGATAAAGGCTTAACACAAGATGGTCTTGAGTTAACCATGGGGGTTAATTATTTTGGTCCGTTTCTTTTAACCAATCTTTTATTGCCATTTCTAGAGAAATCAGAAGAAGGCAGAATAGTTAACGTTATTTCAGGAGCTTATAAAAGAGGAAAATTTAACCTTGAAAATATTAGAGAAAGAAACAAGACAGGCTTTAGAGCTTATTCTGCTTCAAAATTTGCTTTAGCAGTTTTTACTTTAACTCTTTCCAGAAAACTAAAAAGTAAAGGTATGAGAGTTTGTGTGAATGCTGTCTCTCCAGGTCATGTTAATTCTGGAATGTGGGATTTTAATAAGTGGTACGCTCCAATTATTCGTTTTTTTGGGAAAAGAAGCATGATTGATGTTGAGCAAGGAGCTGAACCAATTTTGTTTTTAGCTATTTCTGAGAAAGCCAAGGAGATTAATGGTAAGTATTTTAATAGGGAAAAAGAGGAAGAGATTATGTTTGTTTCTACTGAAGATCAAGAAATATTATGGGGTAAATCTTCGAAAATTGTTGGATTAGATTGATTTGGTTCTTGGAAGAATACCTAAAGAGATCTTCATAAGACACTACTGGTCTCCTATAGACTATCAGAGTTAAGAGAGAGAGTTTTAAACAAAACAAATACCCATTATACAAGGAGGTAAAACAAATGAAACAGAGTGATGAAACAATCCTAGCCATAGGAATGATAACACTAGCAATTGGAATTCTAATAGGTCGTTTCCTATATTTTGAATATCAAGGATTCGTAGTCACAGATTTCATTGAAGGAATGCTAATTGGAATCTCTATAGCAATGAATATAATCTATTTAATTAGAAAGAGAAAAAAAGTGCCTTAGACAACTAAGCAATAATTTTTTAAGGAGTAATGATGGTTCCATTCCAGAAAAAGTATTTCTTGTAAATATTATCTAGTTCCAATCCATCATCATAGATCACATCCAATTTAGAACCATATTCTTCTAATAAAAAGCCTAGATCCTCACTTATAGTTGAAGCTAACTCATCAGTCTCCCATAAACCCCAAATCTTATCATCAGGACCCCTAAAGCCATAAGCCCAATCTTTAGGCAAAACAAAAGCAACCCTACCATCCAACAAATTAGAAGGTCTAGGATTATCCTTAGTGTACTTCCAAAATCTCTCCATAGCAGCCAAATGCTCCTCTCTTAAGATAGTGTCAGTATAAGCTTCGTTGCTATCAAAAACCAGAATATATTTGGCTCCATTCTCATAAGCCAAAACAAGATCATCAAAAAGCTCCTCTCCTGATCCCACATAAGGAGGTTCACTGTAAGTCCAAGCAATAATAGCACCCCAATCCCTATCCATAGCAGTAGCTGCACCCCTAACCTGAGCTATGTTAATCTGCCTACTATAATTCCAGCCAAACTGAGCCAACAGCACATCATAGCCAGCCTGATAATCAAACCAGTACAAAGCATAATCAGAGGTAATCAAGTGAAAATCCAAAGGAACCAAATAAGAATACGGCTTATCTCGATAATAAGTTGCGTTTAACCGATAAACCAGAGAACTCACAAACTGAGATGCAGCATCAGAATAGTTATCAGCACTTTCCACACTGATAGCATTTAAATCCAATTGGCGACCACCATGCTCATCATCATAATACAATCCAACAAATTTCTCTTCGTAAAGAGCTAAGATTTCGTTGATAGAAAACAGCCATCTAGCACTGCCGGTATAAACAGCATAATCCAAATTCTGCTCAACTAGGTAGAAGATTGTCTGGTTTAGATTATCCTGATCATACGAAATACCAGTACTTCCAATAACAAAGAAGTTAGTATAATCTGAGATCTGATCCACCAGTTTTTTTATTTTATCAACATCAGCATATGCCACATCAATACCAAAATAGAATTCATCAAACTCATTCTCAAAACTAACAACTAAAGTATATAACAAAAAAGAAGGCAACAGTAACAAGCATACAACAATAGGAAAGATGTACTTTAGCTTCAAGATATTACACATCGATTACTCTTTCCGAAATAAAGTTTATTCAATAAAGTTAAGAAATAAAAAACCAATTATACAGTCACAGCCGTAATATCTGCAATTTCTCCATTATCTCCCCAAAGTCCAACAGCAATCCGGTCAACCTCTCCAGGATAAACCCTATCCAAATACAAAACAACATACCAGTAAGGAACAAGAATATCAAAGTCTTCCCTAGGATGAGGATGAAACTCAACGTCAATAGGATCATCTAAAACAACAAAATTAGACACAATCTCACCTTCATAAGTCCAAGAGAAGTCTTGAGCAGCAGCCTTAGCTAAAATTATAGCTTCTTCACGAGACACATTAACCTCAGTAGTTCCACTCTCAAAAAGATACCAACCATCAGTAACTTGCTTTAGTGCATGATCTTCATAAATAAAACTCAAACTTTTAGGAGAAAAATCAACACCATCCAAGGTATAAAGCCAAAAAAACTCGGTAGTTTCCTGAGAAGCAGATATTTTAAGCTTCATATTATCCTCAATAATCTCAATATTAGAAACTTCATCAACCAAAGCAAGCAGATCAATCATCTGTCCCAGATATGAAGAATCCTTATAAATTCGATACCTTTCAAGCAATCCTTTAGCAGCAACAACCAAATTAAAAGGCTGAGGTTTGGAATAGGTAGGAGAGCCCTCAAACATGTTAATCTGGTATCTGGAGAGCTCTTGATTTCTAAACCTTAACACTACTTCTATATTATCCTCACTATTAGAAAGAGAATACCTCAAAATTTCCTCAATTACTCCACCCAAATCTGAACGATACTCAATGTTATTACTCAATAAAGCTACCTGATAGTCGGTAATGTCAATTTGAACTACGTCCTCAATAAAGGAAATTGCCCTATCAGTATCTGCACTCCAAGATAAAAGCTGCTTATACTTCAAGTTAAGTGAAGAATAATCAGAAGAAAGCTGATCAAAAGAAGCATATTGAAATGCTAAAACACCTGAAAAAACAATTATCATAATAAGAAATATTGCCATCGTTGGCTTATGGTTCAATAATGAAAATTGTTCTTTGTTTTTTTGAATTGGAGTTTCTTCAACAATTCTCATCGTTTCCACAGAAGCCTCACCAAAGGTAGAGAGTTGGTATTTTCCATCTTTTGTTTTAGAAAGAAGCTCACCCAAGCTTTCTAGATGATAGTTTAAGTGAGAACTTGAGACTCCAAGCTCTTCTAAGATTTGAGAAAAGCTTTTTGGTTTCTCAGAGAGCATCCTAAGGATTTTTCTCCTAGCAGGATGCTTCAAAGAGCTAAACATAATTGAGTAAATCTCTTCTTCAGAATCAGACATATCTAGCCCTTATGCATTATTTCTGATCTAGATTTTAGAAAGCTTTTATGCATTATTATAAAAACCGAATAACAGAATGATCCAATATCCTATTTATACTAATGAGCAACTAGAAAACTATCTAAAACAACTAGCAACATAGAAATACAATGAGTTTATACGCTAGGAATTCGCATTTAAGTGTTCAATCAAATTAAAATTAAAGCTACAGAAAAGTTGTCTAAGACAACTCAATATTAACTCTGAAACTTATGCCAATTAATCTTAAACTTCTTGCCAGTATGATCATAAGGACTAGGCTTCTTGTTACAATGATCATGAGTCTCATGCCAAGCCACCACCCCAACATCCCAATGCTTAAAACCACAATCCCAACTACACTCCCACCTACCATTAACCTTCTTACGCTTAACCACAACACATCACTTCACTATTCATAGGTGATGACAAGGAAGTGGCTAGTGCCTATGCAATAGATAGTGACCTAAAACCATCCAGCCAAATCCTTTGATGCCACACACCACAAGCCAGAATCCAATCGGAGGAGAAAGGAACTGGACTAGAAACTACCACACACAAACTCTTAAACAAAGTCAACAACAAAAAGATAAACACTAAACCACTACAACAGAACTTTATTGTAAAGTATTATCACCTAAATTGAAAAAATCTAGTAAAACACCAAAGTTTCCAGTAGTGCACGATGAAATCACCCTTGTTATTTTGGTAGACCTAATTTAATTTTTGAATTTTATTAAAGAGTCGTAGACTCTTTTTAGGGTCCAAGAGAGATTGGTCAACAATATTTAACGACCATCACCCCTACAAGCTGGGAGTCATTTTTTATTATTGACCAGTGAATATCAAATTAAGTTTAGAAGATTAAGGTAGAAGAAAGAAAGAGAATCTGGCTAAGAAAACAGTCACATAGTAATAATTGAATTATAAACAAAATTAGTCTTAATAATGATCTAAAATAAAAAAAGTAGGGTTTTTTCAGAGTTTGTATTTAATGTCTTCTTTTTGAAATCAACACCACAGCAACAACAATAACAGCCACAACACCAACTAGCAAAAGTAAACCCATGCCAAAAGGTGTAGAATCTTCTGGCAAAGAAGAACCAGTTGTTAAGGTACAATAAGCAGTTATAGTAGGATCATGCACAATACGATAACCATCATACTCAGGATAAGCAGTAATACAGAAATAATCCGCATAACTCATATCCAAGAGATGATCCTTAGCTTGCTCATACAAGCTAGGGTCCATACTAGCCAACACAGTTGGAATAAATCTCATTAAAGAGGTATGAGCTCCAAAGATGGGATTTCTAGCAAAACCAGCAATCTTAGCAGTTCTGGTCACAGTTTGATATGTCTCGAATGTATTCTCTTGTGGATCAAAAGTATAATTATACAAATCATAAGAGTCCTTAACTGAAAAGTCCTCATCAAAAATTTTTTCGCCATCATCAGCAAAAGCCTCAATAACCGAATTATCAACAATTACCTCATTATCCTGAACATTTAATCCATCACTTTCAAAATAAGCTGAATGATCAAGAATAGCTGAAGCTTGAAAATTAACAATACTCATCTTAATGCCCTGACTAGAAAGAAAATCATAAATAGTTTCATCAGAAATCATCTGCCCATTTAATTGATAACAACCAGTAGAATTATAATGAACAGCAACTGGCAAGAATACAAGCCACCAGAAAACCCAAAGATCACGCATCCTACCAATAGTATAATTCATGCTCAAAGTAGCTTCTCCAGAAACTGGATCAATCTCCAATCGGTAAGTAAAAGTTAATTCATCATAAACTGTGAGTGCAATTGGTCTAGGATCACAACCTGGATTATTTGGATCAATAGAACTTTTCCACCAATAAGCAGCAAGATTAGTGTACTTCATTCCCCAAGTCCAAATAAGCTCATCAGAAGATGACTCTAAGGGAATTACTTCAACATTAGTATTTAAATCAGGCTTATTTGAGCCAGCAAATAATTCACCTAAATCATAGCCCAGACTAAACGAAGCATATAGTGTATCGTTTTTATCTGGTGATTGACTGTAAATTGAGGTATCAGTTTCATTAAAAGCCATCAGCATAATAAAACTAGAAGCTGTTACTACATCCTTTTGTTCGTCTTGCGATTTATAGTTCATCATGGTAGTTTGAATAGGAACAGTAATTTCACTATCTTCATCAGTAATGTTGATTAATCCTGCAGAAAGCATCCTTATTCCAGACTTATTCACATATGCAAGATTAAGATATGCATGAGATGTGTCTGGAGGGGGGGATTTACCGTGAATAGAGCTGTATTCTCTCACATAATCAAAAAAATCAATAGTTTTGTTCCAACTTTCTAATTGAAAATCTGAGGGTTCTAATGTATCAGTTGCAAACACTGGCAAAATTGAACTAAGCATAATCAGTGGGACAATTAATATACTTATTTTTTGCAATAGTTTGTTCATAGAATCACTTTTAGTTTTAAATATTATATCTTAAGGTTTAATATATCTTTTTATTTAGCAATAAAACAGACAAAGAACCAAAAGCGACTGGAAGTTATTTATTTCATCCCTTCTTGTTGCTCTTCACTAAGCCTACAAATTTTAATAATAGAAACAAAAATAGGCAAAAGAAAAACAAAACCTAAATTGAAAATTCATATTAAAAAATCATAAACCAGTTAAAATACAAAAACTAAAAAAACCATCCAATGAGGCTCTTGGGAAAAAATAGATTAACAATTTGCAAATAATCAAAACTCTAATCTATCATAATATTGAACTCCCAAGACCCTCTTTCTATCTCCAAGTAAGTTTTCTTGGGATAAAGCAAACAAAGAACAGAAATATTAGAATTCAATTTCTTCTTCTTTTTTCAAAGTAACAAACCAATCTCCAAGCACCAAGTTATGATGAATAATAATTTCCTCAGCCTTCAAAAATGAAGAATCCCAAGTACTATGATCATCCTCAACCAAAGTAACCTTATAACCAAGACTAAAAGCCCTCCTACAAGTAGTATCAATACAATACTCAGTTTGCAACCCAGCAACAACAAGTTCTTCAAAATCATAGTTTTGAAGCTCAGCATGCAAAATAGTATCAGAAAATGAATCAGGGGAAGTCTTTTGAATAAACCAAGTCACCCTTTAAGGGTGAAATTAAAGAGTGAATATTCCATCCAGGAGTACCATATTCATCAGGATCACCAACACCACCATTATTTTGAATAAAAACAACTAACTGATCTTTAGAATGAGCTTTATCAATTAGCCTTTTAACTTTACTAAGCAATTCATCTCCATAAAAAATAGGATCTGGGTTTGAAAAATTACCAGATTGTATATCAATAACTAACAATGCTTTTTTGTTCATAAATTATAGTATTAATTTTCTGAAGTAATTCCTTTTCTCTTTTTTGATAAGTTTCTAAAACCCATAATTGTTTTCTTGGCTAGAACAAATAAGGAACACAAAAGAAAGTAACTAATCATCAAGAGACAACACTAACACTAAGACCCAACCCACCCACATGATGCACATCAGAACCACCAGGCACAACCATAAAATCAAACCTAACAACATCACCAACATCAAAAAACTCAAGAGTCAACAAAGTAGAATTACTCCCACCAGAACCAACAATAACAGTGTTAGGTTCAAAACTGTAATCACACCAAACATTCACAGGATCAACTTCCTGAAAACTCCCATGAAAAACACTAACCAAATCCAAACTAAAAGGAATAACAAGAACCTCATCAGCAATAGAACTAATAGTCAAATTCAAAACAACAGCATTACCTGAAGTTAAATTAAAATCTCTAGAAGACAAATACTCTTTTTCAAAACTAATCAAAGGAGTAAACCTATCAGGGAATTGCACAATACCATAAAAATAAATAATAAATGCAAGTGAAAAAACTAAAAGTAAAGTCACTAAAATAAGAGAATAATTAGATTTCCATTTGATCATAATAAATCCCCTTCAATATAATTCTCTAATAATTAAACTCTAACAATTAATTATCAGTTTCAAGTTTATGATTTATGCTAAATTCAGAATATTCATCCAAGTTTCCTAGACCCATAATTGTTTTTGAAGGGTCCTTTTATAGCACTTCCAGACCAATGGTCACCAATTCTAAACAAACAGGATGAAACTTGGATGAAAATTAAATGTGTAAAACTACAATGTCCAGTATGCAACAAGTCAGGATCATGCCAACTATTCATGAATAAAGCAAACCAAGTTAGATATGCTAGAGTACGCCATTACAGTCACCTAGACAAAGTTTCCAAGAATTGATACAGCTAAATATGAGAAAGAACACCGTGCCACAAAACGCATCTTAGATAGGTATGCTAAAAAAGAATTTCTTTATTAGCTGAAACTGATATTATTGGGCAGTAAACTGCATATCTTTATTTCTAGTTTAACTTTAAAAATTGGGAATCATATCTATTGATCAATATTGTTTTTGACACTCACCTATTCAGGATGGTGTTCATTGTTTTCCATGCACAATAATTAAACAGCAAGTTTTCAGGTAAAACAACAAAGTTTCTAATTTTGCAGTTTTAAGCTATTAAGAAAACAGGCGGTGGCACACAAGCACATGCTAGTTCATAGCCATTTTAACAGTTTATAGAGCATATTTGTCTCTTGAAATAGTAGAAATAGGGTGTTTTATAGTGTATAATAAAAAGAATAAAGCATATTATCTAATTGGTTCAATTAAAGGAGTTTTTGAAGTACCTCTAGATTGGATACAACTTAAAGAGAAATATAGTAGAGAAACTAAGTAAAACTCAAAAAATAATCTAAAAACTGTTAAGCTGTTATTCTAGTCCAACCAGAAAAATGACCAATAGAAGAAAAAACACAAACCATATAACTCTGACCCTCAACCCAACCAACATCATCTAAAACAACCCTAACAAAACCACCAACAGGCAAATTCTTATAGGTAGAATCAACAACAAACTGCCTCTCCCAGCTAGCACAAGTAATATTAACAAAATCCAAAACAACATCATGATAACAAGCATTATTCACAAAAAGAACAACAGCATTACCACCATCACCAGACAAACCAACAAAAGAAGCATTCTCAACATGAAAAATATCATATTCATCAACATCAGTTACAAAAGGCTCAGTAAAAACCGTAGAAAACAACACAAATAAAATAGCACCAGCACTGCAAAATATAATCAAACCAAGAGTAACCTTTTGCATAAAATAGAAGTTCTATAAAGTTTCTATTTTAGAATTATTAACAATCAATATGAATTATAGCTTAGTCAAGGTTTATTGACTAAAACATAGTCAAGTTTTATTGACCAAAACAGGCTTATTTTGTCAAAATATCTTCACAAAAACCCTTTTACCACATTATAGAGCAGTATTATATGGGGGTTAAGCATTGAGCAAGAGCACAATAAAAGTCCTTGTAATCTTAGCATTTTTTTTAGCAAACCCAATGCTAAACCCAATCCCCATAGCAAAAGCACAAGAGAACACATGGACCACAAAAGCTCCAATGCAAACCCCCAGAGCTAGATTAGGAGTAGCAGTAGATGGAAGTAGCCCTTACCTTAAGAGGAGAAGCAAACTAAAATGAAGAAGGCTTCACTAACCATACTTCTAGTTTTTCTGCTAAGTTTTTCATATCCAGCAATCTTTAATGTAAAAGCTAACTTTTTCCCAGAAAGACCCCCCAATGCAATCTACATCCAAGTAACAGGAGATATATGGCCACCAACAGATCTAATTGTTAAAGATGGAAACACCTACACCCTAACAGGAAACATCAATCAACCAATTGTAATTGAAGCAGACTCCATAAGCATAGATGGAAATGGCTATTCACTAATTGGAAATGGATCCAATGCAGGTATTGAGATGTCATACAGGGTAAATGTAACAATCAAGAATCTAACAATAACCTCTTTCAGAGATGGAATATACTCCTATAATTCAAATGACAACTTGTTTATTGCAAACACAATAAAAAACAATGATAGATATGGAATTAAGCTTGCAGGAGCAAGAAGATGCAACATTACAGACAATGTTGTTGAATATAATGAAGATGGCATTGTAGTTATTGGCTACCAATATGGAGATTTCTGCTATATTACAGATAATACCGTACTTTATAATGATGGTATAGGAATTGACACTTTCTCAGATAACATTGTTGAGAATAATATTGCAGTAAAAAATGGAGTTAACTATCACATTGTTGAAATAGATCCAACAGCAACACCAGAACTTACATCAACACCTAGTCCAACTCCTAGTCCTACCTTATCACCAACTCCTAGCCCAACAACTCCTTCTCCTGAATCAGAATCAGAGTTCCCAACAATACAATTACTAACACTAGCATTAACAGTAATTATTGGACTTGGAATCTTAGCGTATTCAATTAGGAAGATATCAACCTTAATTCCAAGTTTTCTTAGATAAAACAAACAAATAACACAAAAGATCAAATAAAATTGGGTAATAAGAAGTTTACCTAAATTTAGCTTAATTACTATCTTCTTAGTCTTTTTCCACTAATCTTAATAAAAGCCTTCAAAAGCTTTCCATTCTTAAGCAACTCATAAAACTGTACACCCAAATCAGTAATAGAATAGAAATAGTGATTCTTTTCTTTACGTTCAGTAATAAATCTCTCCTTTAATAAAAAATCTTCAATCCAATGATGAAACTGCCAAGTAGTACCCAAGATTTTAGTTAAATCCCACCTAGTAGCTTCACCTTTATCAACAATACAATCTAAGATTTCTAAAACAATTTCACTTGGTTTGCGTCTAGAAGAAGACACACTATTTTCTCCTAACTATTCTGTTTAAATTTCTTATGCAATTTAAAAATCTTTGAATATTTCTCCCTTAACTGAACCCCTTTAATAATTATAAAAAAACCTGAAACAGCCACCATTCCTGCAAGTAACGTTCCAACATAATCACCATTTAAAATATAATACCTATTAGACCAAGCAGTTAGTATGCCAAAAAGGATACTCATTATGCCCATAAAGAAATACATATAAATTCCAGAGATTAAATCTCCAGCTAATTTTCCTGCATCACTTAGAAGTTCTGTGATAATTACGTTTAGTTCATTAATTTCTTCATTATGTGATTCTTTCTTATCCAAGTTTGCCATAATATAACACTAATTAAAAATATTCAACAAAACATAAAGCCATTGTTCTAGAAACAATTCCAAGATTAATTATAGCAAATAAAATTAAATTTCTTTTCCAAGTTTTCTTGATTAAAACAAAACCTAAATTGAAAATTCATATTAAAAAATCATAAACCAGTTAAAATACAAAAACTAAAAAAACCATCCAATAAGGCTCTTGGGAAAAAATAGATTAACAATTTGCAACTAATCAAAACCCTAATCTGTATTAATTTTAAACTCCCAAGACCATCTTTCTATACCAAGTCCAAGTTTTCTTGGGTACCACAAACAAATAAAACAAAAAAGCAACAAGATATAACTAAATGCCATCAGAATTCTTAGACGTTAATACTGCAACTGCCAAAACACCAGCCAAGCCTAAACCAGCAAACAATAAAATAAGAGAAACATTACTCTCACCATGTCCATAAAAAAGATAACTAAAAATAAACATTAAACCAGAAAGAATTGTTACCAAAACCAAACCAACAACATATTGCTTAACCAATATTAAATCACTTCTCAAAAATAAAGAACCTGGGATATATAATACCAAGGATTAGAACAACATTTAATCTAATATTATTCAAGGTTGATTGGGTAGAACAAACAAAGAACCCAAAAGCAAGTAAGAATACTTTAAAATTCTTTAGTGTCTAGCTCTCTTATGCCCCATTTTTCTTACATGATGATTTCTTAAACCTCTTCCCTTTCTAGAAGCCCTCTCATAAGCAATAAGAGTCTCACTAGTTAAAATCCTAAGCTTTCTAATCTTATCATGAACTTCTCTAAGTTTCTGCATACTCTCAACAATAATCTTGCAGTGAATATCAAACTCTCCATAAACCAAAGAACCTTCAATAACACCATCAAACTTCATTAAAGATTCAAGAACCTGATGTTCAGCACCATGATGTACAACAATCAAAATATAAGCTTCCACATCTTTCTTAAACAAGACAATTCAACCCAAATATAACAGTAAGCCAAAAAGGACTAATAAATAATCAATTAAAGAATTCTCAAATAGTAATAAACATATATTTTTAAGCAGAATGAACAAAGAACACAAAATCTATTTAGACCTTTTTTTAAAAAGTAATGGCACTCCAACTAATGGGAGAGCCATCATCCATAACTCAACATTATGACCCAAAAACCAAGCATACCAATCACTCCAACCTCCAATACTACCAAGCAAAAGCCACATTATATAAATAATCAAGAAGTACAAACTTAAAAAAGTAACAATCATTCCAACTTTTCTTAGATCTATTTTTTCTAATTGTCCTGTGTTTACAGATTTTTTAGTGAAATATGCAGCATAGATTCCAAGCAACAACAAACCAATAGTTGTTAAAACAAAACTGAAAATGTTAGCAGGATAAAGTAAAACATAATCAATTCCCTTACCTAGTACCGCAACAATCCACCCCGTAGCATTATTAAACCAAACCATAAAAATGTAAAACGTACCAACAATTAAACTCCATTTGACAGCGCTAGATGGAGGTTTGTTTGGATTAAGAGCCAAAAACAACATCACCAAAGCAAAAGGAATTGCCAGAGACTCAAACAAAACAGGCAAAGTACTACCTATAAAAAAGGTTAAACCAAAATCTGAAAGGCCATAATTAACCAAAATATCTAAACCCCAAATCACAACCAGAAAAAGTGACAGAAAACAAACTGCTTCACAAAGAACAATCCATCTTATTGACATCATAATTTCTGGTTTAGAGAGATCTTTTCTAAAGATAAAAAATAAAATAGTTATCACAGCAATAAATCCAGCTACCGTTCTAAATCCAAGACCAATAACACCAGCTGTATCTGTAAGTTCAATCCAAAAGGTGCCCTTATATATGTTGAAGGCGGATTTTGTGAACTGATAGAAAGTAAATAAAAACCAAGTAAGGGCTACTATTAATAAACCAGTTTTTATAAAGGAGTCAATTCTGTCTTCTGCCATATCATCCTTCTCCTAAAAATAAACTTCAATTGTTTTTACTATATTATTCTTTTGTAATGTCTAGTTTGATGATAAGATTGGTGTTGCTTGAAATGGAACATAGATATTTTTCTTGGGGGAACAAAAAAAGAACCGGAAGTAAGCAAGCTAATTGATCATCTAAAATCTTAAATGTCAAATAAATAGTATAGGGGAATGATTTTGCAATGAACAAAAGAGTTTATCTAATAATCAGTGCTTTACTTCTTTCATCTCTAATTGTTTCAACCTTTGCCCAAGTTACTGTTGGATTGAAAGAAGCAGATTGGATAGAATATGAAATAACATACACAGGGACACCCCCAGACTGGTATCCTGAAAATGCAAGATTTGAAGTACTAACAATTCAAGGAACAAGGATAACACTTGAATTAAAAACAAAAGCACTAGATGGAACTGAAAATACAAACAACGTAACTTTTAGTCTTGAAGATGGAGCTCCAGACTTTATTATTATCCCAGCCAACCTAAACATAGGTGATGAAGTCTACCATAAAGAAGTAGGCAGTATTAAAATTTTAGGAATAGAAGAGTATACGTATGAAGGTGACACAAGAGAATTAGTCTACGGTAGTTTTGTTGATTTGGATTATAACTGGGATAGAAAAACTGGAATAGTAATTCAGATAGATCAAACTACTGATACCTATACTCAATCATGGCTAGCAGTTAACACAAATATTGTTCAAACCCAAGCATTAGATCTAGATCCAATGATTCTATATGGAACAATAATTGCTGTAGTTGGAATCATATTAATTATAGTTGCAGGGATACTTAAGAGAAAGAAATAATCTATTTCCTTTTTTCTACTTTTTTGTTAAAGTTTCTTAACCCTCCAGAAATAATTACTAAGTTTTCTTGGATAAAACAAACAAAGAACACAAAGCAATAAAATAAAAAAACTACTATGGTGTTATAGCTTCAGATCCAAACCTCTTAATGTAATAAACAAATGAAAAAAAACACAAAAAACCAGCAAAAACCAACAATGAATCAAAAACAAGATTATCCTCAACCAAGAACAAAAACAACCCAACAAATAACAAAAAAGACCCTAGAAATAACAAACCCAAAATAGACTTACCCTTTAATTCTCCCCACAAACAAAACAACTCTTCAAGAGCTTAACCTAAATTAAGATCACAAGTTTCACAATTGTTTTTCCAAGTTTCTCTAGTGACCCAAATTAGTTTTCTTGGATAAAACAAACAAAGAACACTAGCAATTATGGAAATAATATATTAACTAAAACTACAAAACAATGACTAAAGTAATAGGAGAAAGAAAAACAAAC
>LFWW01000062.1 GCA_001273385.1 miscellaneous Crenarchaeota group-6 archaeon AD8-1
TAGAAAATATTGACCTATCTCCTATTGCTATTATTGGCGCTTTAGGAGATATGCAAGATAAGAATAAATTAAGAAATCTTCATGGTTTAAATTCGATAATAGTAAAAGATGCCTTAGCCTCTCACCTTATTAAAGTTGAAAAAGACTTAATGTTTTTTGGTAGGGAAACTCGTCCTATTCATAGAGCTATAGCTAGTTCCAACCGTCCTTTTCTTCCTGGAATTACTGGGGATGAAGGTGCAAGTTTTAAATTTCTTAACAATTTGAATATACCTTTAAAAAATAATAAAAATTGGAGATCATTAAGAGATCTAACTTTCGAAGAAAGGAAAACTTTGTGCTCAGCTTTGGCCAACATTTCGAAATTGAGAATCTTATTGGGAATGTTTATACTCTGACAAAAGAAGAACCTCATACTGCTTTAAGAGATGCCAGAGAATTTGCAGTTTTGCTTAATTCCACGGGTCGTATGAATAGACCAAGTCTTGGTTTATCCATATGTATGGGTGATAGAGGTTCATCTTTAATAGAGGCAAATCAAATACTTGAAGATTATAGGAAAAACATAAACAAATACCTCTTATGGGTTAAAGAAGAACCTGAAAGAATGAAAGAATTTGAGAATATTTATGTTATATATGGTGATAATTTCATTAATGAAAAGATTGTTGGAACAATTTCTTCAATCATAGTCTCCTCCCTTCAAAACTTAGAGAAACCATTACTAGCTTTTGCTAATGTAGAAGAAGAAAATGCAGCAAAATTTTCTATGAGAACAACTGGATTTGCAATCCAAAAAGGAGTAAATCTCGGAGAAGTCATGCAAAAAGCTGCAGAAAAATTCAATGGCAAAGGTGGAGGCCATAATATTGCTGCCGGAGCTCAGGTGCCTATTGATAAAATCGAGGAATTTGTGAATTTGGTTAATATTTTAGTAGGAAAACAAATAGCAGGAACGAAAATTGGAAGCTAAGATTGTTCTTGAATATAATGATCCAAAAGATGCTTTAGCAATCACATATGCAGTATCTCCAGATAATTTTTCAGCACCGTCAAATCTGATAATTAGTACTTCAGCAAATAATAATAGAGTCATTACAGAAATGAAAACAGAAAAAAATTTATCTACTTTAATAGCTACAATCGATGATTTTCTTTTTTGTGTTTCAACTGCAGAAAAAGCAATTCATATTATGAAAAATAGAATCATGAAATAGATCTGATTTAATAAATAGTCTTTTTGATAATTTGATTTTCATATGTTAAATATCATGTTTAAAGTTAAATCCTTATGATTGCAACAAAATTAAACAGAAAGAGTAAATAAGAACTAAGCAAAAGGTATAGCAACTTGAGGATATTAGAGTGTCATCAATAATTGAAGATATTATCGCTAGGAAAATCTTCAACAATCGTGGAGAAGAAACTATTGAGGTTGATGTTGTTACAACTTCGGGTTTTGGAAGAGCTTCTGCTCCTGCAGGAAAAAGTAGAGGCAAAGCGGAAGTTCAACCTTATCCAGTTGGCGGAGTAGATTCCGCGCTTAAGAAGATCGATGATGTTATAGCTCCGGAGTTAGCAGGTTTAAATTCTGATTTCCAAGAAGAAATCGATAATCTTCTGCATGAAATTGATGGATCAAAGAATTTTAATGTAATTGGAGGAAATACTGCTTTTGCAATTTCTTTGGCTAACGCTGAAGCTGCTGCAAATTCACATGGAAGCCTATTATTTCAATTTTTGGGAGGTAGCAGAGCTAATAGTCTCCCTTTTCCCTTAGGTAATACTATTAGTGGAGGCCAACACACTCTTGGTAAATCTCCTGATATACAGGAATTTCTAGCACTTCCTCATGGAGCTGAAACCTTCCTTGAAGCTGCAATGGCTAATGCTCAAATTCATAACAAAATTGGAGAATCAATAAAAAAGAAAGATGAACTATTTAGTGGAGGAATAAGTTCAGAAGGTGCTTGGATAGCTAATTTGGAAAATATAGAAGCCTTTGAAATTATTGCTAAAGCATGTGAAGAAGTTGGTAACGAATATAATTTTGAATGTGGTTTTGGGATAGATGTAGCTGCTGCCTCAATGTGGAATCAACAAAATCAAAAATATGTTTATTCGCGAGAAGGAAAAGAACGCGATAAAGGAGAGCAGCTGGAATATCTTTTGGAATTAATTGAAAAGTATAGACTTGTATACATTGAGGACCCCTTTGATGAAAACGATTTTGAAAGTTTTTCAGAACTTACCAAGAAAGCAGAAAATTGTTTAATTTGCGGGGATGATTTATTCACCACAAATAATGAACGTCTTAATCAAGGTCTTAAGTTAAAAGCAGCTAATTCTATTATTATTAAAGTTAATCAAATTGGAACTCTTACTGATGCATTAGAAACAATAGAAAATGCTCAAAAACATGGTTATACCACTATAGTATCCCATCGTTCAGGAGACACATGTGCGTGTCATATTGCTCATTTAGCAATGGCTTTTAAATGTCCAATAATAAAAACCGGAACTATTGAAGGAGCTAGAATTGCAAAAATAAATGAATTATTGCGAATAGAGCACTTCTTGGGTGACCGGGCAAAAATGGCTAAATTAAAAATAAATTAAGGAGAAAAAAAATTGACAGAAGATGAATTAAGTAAGAATGAATCGGAAACAAAATTTGAATCTGATCAAGATGCACAAATCGGTGAGGAATTTTTACTTCCTCGGGACACCTTACTATCTGCAGGTGTTCATATAGGAACTAGAATGAAAACTAGAGATATGGAACCATTTATCTACCGTGTTAGACCTGATGGATTATTCGTATTGGATGTAAAGAGAACAGATGAAAGGATAAGAACTGCTTCAAAGTTCTTGGCTCGATTTGAGAAATCAAAAGTTGCAGTTGCAGCCACAAGACTCTATGCTCATGAACCTGTTAAAAAATACTGTGCTCTAACCGGCGCGATACCGTTAATAGGTAGGTTTATTCCTGGGTTATTAACTAATCCTCAATATATTCATAGGGTTGATCCTGAAATTATTGTTGTCTGTGATCCACGCGCTGATTCTCAAGCAATTAAAGAGGCTTCAAAGATGGGAATACCTATTGTAGCTTTATGCAGTACAGATAACGAGTTTTCAGGAGTAGATTTTGTAATTCCCACTAATAATAAAGGCAGAAGAGCATTGGCAGTTGTTTTTTGGTTATTAGCAAGACAGGTTTTGCGCGAGAGAGGAGAATTAGCATCGGATAAAGAACTTCAGGTACCGATCGAGGAATTCGAAGCCAAGATAAGTAAAGACGATGAAGAAAGTTGATGGTTTGGAACCGAAAATTCGGTATCCTACTCAATCAGGCAGATTCTATGAATCCAATTCACAGCTATTAATCAATCAAATTGAACGATGTTTTCTACATGAGTTAGGTCCCGGAAAACTTCCTATTATTAGTGAGAATACTTCTTGTAATTTAATTGGTTTAGTTTGTCCGCATGCTGGTTATATGTTTTCAGGTCCTGTTGCAGCTCATTCTTATAACGCCTTAGCTATTGATTGTAAACCAGAAACAGTGATTATCTTAGGTCCAAACCATACCGGATATGGTAGTGCTTTATCCCTAATGAATAAAGGATCTTGGATGACTCCGCTTGGTAATGTTGAGATCGATGACAAGATAGCTAATTTTATTGCAAACCAATCAAAAATTGTTGATATTGACGAGCTAGCACACAAATTTGAACATTCAATTGAAGTTCAGCTTCCTTTTTTACAATATTTATATGGTTCTAGATTTAAATTCGTTCCAATATGTTTTCAACTTCAAGATTTAACAACCATCCAGCAAATAGGTAAGACACTGGCCAAAGTATTATCATCAAATAAAGTAATTATAATTGCCACTTCAGATATGACGCATTATAAGCCTCAACAAACTGCGATCGATCAGGATCTTGAGGCTCTTAGAGCAGTTGAAAAGCTGAATTTAGAGCGTTTCTATTCACTAATTAAGACTAAGGGAATAACAGCGTGTGGGTATGGCCCAATAGCTGTAATGATAGTAGTTTGCAAAGAATTAAAGGCACAAGAAAGCAAATTGCTTTGTTATAAAACTAGTGGTGATATAACGGGGGATTTCTCAAGTGTTGTTGGCTACGCATCAATGAGTTTTAAGAAATAGCTATTCAAAATATTTTTTTATTTTTTCTCAAACTATTCGTTTATATAATTTAAAAAGTTAAAAAGGGAAAGAGATAATTAAAAAATCTTTCAGAATTTTTCTGAATTTACCAAGTAATTAATGATTATTGTACTGCTTCTACGCTTTTTACTTCTGGTACATTATTTTTTATCGCCCTCTCAACGCCTTGTTTTAGTGTTAATGCGGACATTGGACACCCTACACATGCTCCCCTCAATCTAACCTTTACAACACCATTTTCAACAGCTACTAATTCTATATCTCCACCATCAGCTTGAATTCTAGGTCTAATTTCTTCGAGCGTCTTCTTTACTTTGTTTTCGATATTTTCACTCATATTTTTTCTCACTATATATTCTTGTTAATCCTGTCTTTTCTATAGCATAAAATCTTAAAAGCGTTCCCTTTAATCATAATAAAATATTGAATATCAAAATAAAAGCTAATAATATTTGGTGTAAGTTATGAAAGGAAAAGTAATAATTTTGATGGGATCGGAGAAAGATCTGGATTTCTGTCAAAAAATAGCAAAATATCTCGAATTATTTGGAGTTAATTATGAATTTCGTGTAGCTTCTGCACATAAGAGTCCAGAGCAAGCACTTAAAATAATAAAAGATTTCGAAGAAAAGAAAATTGTTTACATAACTGTTGCAGGTAGGTCCAATGCCCTCAGTGCTTTTGTTGATGCAAATACTAAAAATCCTGTAATTGCTTGTCCACCAATCTCAGAAAAGTTTGGTGGGGCTGATATTTTTTCTTCGTTACGTGTTCCTAGTGGGATAGGTTCTTTAGTGACAATCGAGCCTGAGGGTGCTGCTATTGCTGCTGCTAAGATTTTTGCTCTTGAGGATGAACAAATCAGAGAACTTGTAAGAAAACATCAATTAGCTACGAGAGAAACCCTTGCTCATGCGAATGACAAAATTAGCAGAATGAATACATAATTTAGTTTTTTTATATCCTAATCGATGGTTGATTAAAATTTCATATAAAAAAATTTATTAATAAATAAAAAAATTTACCATGAAAAATAATTTTTTAATCCAAATAAACCGATATAAGCATGACTATCTTTTCATAAATCGACTATATTCACTAAAAAACGATGTGAAATTATATGGGTAGTGTAAAAGATCTTGAGATAATCGAAAATCCTACAGAGAAAAATATGGGAATAGGTCGATTTCATTTTTCAGATAGATACTCAGTTTTTGATTGGGGTGAAATGCCTAATCATATCACGGGAAAAGGAGCAGCTTTGTGTATTATGGGAGCCTACTGTTTTGAACAATTGGAAGTTAAAGGAATAAAAACTCACTATAGAGGTCTAGTTGATAGTAATGGAAAAATTACATCTGTCAAGGATCTTAGGTTTCCCACAAATATAATGGAAGTAAATTTAGTTAATGTGTATAATCCTAAGATATTCAAAAATAATGATAACTTGGAGTATGACTATAGCCAATATAATAAGAAACTAAAAAACTGCTTAATTCCTCTTGAAATAATTTATAGAAACGGACTGCCTGAAGGATCTTCTGTATTTAAACGGCTTAAACAAGGAAAAACAACACTGAAGGATTTAGGTTTGGATCATTATCCTATTCCTGGTGAGCATTTTTCAAATCCAATATTCGATGTAAGTACAAAACTTGAAGATAAGGATCGATATCTGACATGGGAAGAAGCCAAAAAAATTTCTGGATTAACCAATATAGAATTATCAAAAATAAAATCAGTTCTATCAGAGGTGAATGCTGCAATCACTTCTATTGTTTCTGATTCTGAATTAATTAATGAAGATGGAAAAATTGAATTAGGTTTTGATAATCTTCGGGAATTAATGATTGTCGATGTTGTTGGTACTCTTGATGAGTGTAGGTTTATGTATGATGGAATGCATGTTAGCAAAGAAGTTCTAAGGAAATTCTATAAAAAAACAAATTGGTACCTCGATGTTGAGAATGCTAAAAAAAATGCTGAAAGAAGTAGCAGTAAAAACTGGAAGGCACTCTGTAAATCAGAACCTCCAAGACTGGACTCTAAATTAATAAATATTGTGAGTAGAATGTATATGGCAACTACCAATGAGATTACAAAAAGAAAGTTTTTTGATGTCTCTTCTCTCAACCAAGCAATTAAAGAATATAAAGAATATTTGGCTGAACAGAAATGATGAAACAGAAAATAACAGAAAGAATAAGTGAGTATGATCCAAACAAAATTAGAATTGGTGTTTTAGGTTCTCATTCAGCTCTTGAAATTGCTTCAGGAGCCAAACAAGAAGGTTTTGAAACCGTTGTTGTTTGCCAGAAAGGCCGGGAGAAAACCTATAATGAATATTACAAGAACCTATTCGATTATACTTTAATATTAGATAATTTTTCCGAAATATCTGATGAAAATAACATTTCAAAACTTGCGAATCTGAATACAATTTTTGTGCCTAATAGATCTTTTTCTGTTTATGCAGGTTATAAAAGAATCGAAGAAAAGTTCACAATTCCTCTCATAGGCAATAGGTCAATGTTAAGAACTGAAGAACGCAATACTCCGAGAAATCAACAATATCTTCTGCAAAAATCTGGGATTTTTACTCCAATAATTTTCAATTCTCCAAATGAAATAGATCGTTTAGCAATTGTAAAGGTTCCAGAAAAGCATAGAAAAATTGAGCGGGCTTTCTTTTATATTACATCTGGAGAAGAATTTAAAAAAATATCCGAGGATAGAATCAAAAAAGGAATTATTACAAAGGATGCTTTAGACGATTCATTGATTGAAGAATATGTCCTAGGTGCTAAATTTAATGCTAACTTTTTCTGGTCACCGATAACAAATGAACTTGATCTTTTAGGATTTGATAGAAGAATACAAACAGATCTTGATGGAATTTTGGATCTTCCAGCACAAGAGCAACTTGAAATAAACATTTCTTCTCAGAACATAGAGATTGGACATATGGGTGCAACTATGCG
>LFWW01000063.1 GCA_001273385.1 miscellaneous Crenarchaeota group-6 archaeon AD8-1
GTGTAATGCTAACTGAAATGTTAACTGATATGCTTGAAGCCATAATCGCAGCTATACCATCAATAATTGCAGCCATAATTATAGTTCTAATAGGCTATGGAGTTGGAGTAATAGTCGGAAAAGCCGTAAACAAATTAATCTCAAAAACAGGCATGGAAAAAGCTTTCGACAAAACCGTAACAGGCAGTGCTTTCAAAAAAGCAGGCATTGACTTTTCAGACTTTATCGGTGGAACAATAAAAGTCTTCATCATTGTAATTGCCATAATCGCAGCTATTGGAGTTCTAAACATTGGGGGATCAATAGGCGAATTCTTAGCAGCTATAGCTGCTTATATTCCAAGGCTTATTGGCGGAGTTCTGATAATTATTTTTGGAACTGTGCTTGTTGATCTTCTAGCAAGTTTAATTGGAAGAATGATGGAACCAATGTTTGCTAAGACAAATCCTGAGATGCCAGTATTATTAAAAAATCTTTTAATGATCGGCTTAATAGCTTTTATTATCACATTAGCGCTTGACACGATGTTGCTTTCTGGCGATATTATTTATCCTTTGATTTTGGGTTTTGTTATTATTGGTGCAGGTGTCTCTTTGACAGATGGTTTAGTTAAAGCAATTACAGACAGTTATGAGAACTTTAAAGGCGTTGCTGGCTATGCAAAATTTGTTCTTTACAGTATATTCCTAATTATTGGAACCGGCGCTATTTTTGCGGTTTATCCTGGTGTCACAGAGGTTGTTGCTAATGTTTCTTGGGCTTTTGCTATTGCCTTGGCGATAATGCTTATTCCAATAGCTTTCGTGTTAACAAAGAAGATGACCAAAACCGTATAATTGCTTTTAAGCAATTTATTCCCTTTTTCTTTAATTTTTTTGTTTAATCATAAATTGAAAAAACGATTAAAATTATTTTTATTTTTCAATAGGCAAAGCATCTCTATTTTCTTTGGTATTATGATTAGATTTTGTTTAAAATAGATTAATTGTTATATAGTTATTTTTTGTGAGATTTGTCCAATAGTTGATGATTAGAAATGAAAAAAGGACCATTATTTATTCTGCCTTGGAGATGTACTTTTTCCTGTAATAGTAATTGCCTACATTGTGCTTCTGCTTGCATGCCTGTTGCCAAAAATGAACTAAAAACAAATGAAGCTGTTCAATTGATTGATCAAATACAGGATTTTGGCGCGAGTTGGGTAGGAATAACTGGTGGAGAAGCCCTCTTGAGAGAAGATCTTTTTAAAATAATATCTTATATAAAAAAAGTTGGTTTAAAGGCTAGCATTATCACTGATGGTCATCTTTTTAATGGGAAAAACTATGAAGAAATAATTAGAAATGAGGTTTGGGTTTCAATTAGTATTGATGGAGCTCAAAAAACCAATGATATAATTCGTGGAAAAGGAGCCTACGCAAGCTCAATAACTGCAATTGAAAAATTGTCAAAATCAGGGTTATTGAATTGTCTTGTTTACACATTTGCAAATATTGATAAGAATCACAGTAATCTTACAGTAAGGGATTTTACCAATGTTCTTGATTTAGCCAAAGAGTATGGTGCAAGATGGGTGATTTATCATGGATTCATACCTTATAGCAAAAATATAGAAAAACTAAAAGCGGACCCTGATCCTACCCGTTATGAATGGGCGCTAAATAAACTCTATGATTTAAGCTTAATCTATAAAGATAAACCAAAAATCAATGTCTACTGTCCCTTCTATGCCAGAATAGCAAAACAAAGAGGAATGTCGGATTTTGATAATTGGTATAATAATTTCTTTTTGGGGCGCTGTTTTTTTGGCAAATTTATGAGTATTGCAGAAAATGGGGATGCAATACCTTGCAGCTACAATGATATTCACAGGTTTGGAAACATAAAACAGAAGTCGATTACCAGCATCTGGGATGATTTGCAAAATTCTTCCTTTTTTACTGCGGTTAGAGATAAAACAAACCTAAGAGGAAAGTGCGGCTTATGCGAATATAAGAATATTTGTGGAGGTTGCCGGACAGCAGCTGAATTTTATACTGGAGATGTTTTTGGTTCAGATCCTAGATGTGCATATATTCCAAAAATCTTGCTCGAAGATTAATCCAAAGTCTAATAGTTAACAAAATAGATGTTAAAAATCATAAACTTGATCAAAAAAATAATACAATAACTATTAAAATAAAAAAAATATAACTTAAAGGAGGCTTTGTAAAATAAAATATGGTTTAGCACCTGAACACCCACTTTGTGACAAAATTCAACTAATAATGATAACCCTGTTTTTTATCGCTTGGATTGCTGATTCTTTGAGCCATTTTATTTTCGGATACTCTACAGTCATTTTAGACGTCATAACTGTTCCAGCTCTCCTTGCAGTAACAATAATATTTTTGTTCTTTAGCTATTATCTCATATCAAAATCTCACAAAGCAGTTTTAAATCAAGTTCATGATCCTCCTCAGATTGTGGACAATGGAGTATATTCATGGGTAAGACATCCAATGTATCTTGGAATACTACTATTTTGTCTCTCCTTTCTTTTCCTAAGTCTTTCTTTGATTGCAACTGGAATATGGATTCTCTTTTATTTTATTTATGATAAAATAGCAACCTATGAAGAAAAAAAACTAATTGAGATACTTGGAGAAGAATACTATCCTTTTTAAAAATCAAGTTTTAAAAGTGAAAAATCTTAATGACTTTTATTTTCTCAAAGATCCGGATAAATAGTATTGTCGAATAACTTATTTATTCTATTTTAGAGAGAAATTTGAATCTTAATTCAATTTTTTCCTGAAACCTAAAAATAGTTTACAGAATATTCATTATCCACTCCAAACCATATACATCTATGGACCCGTTAAATTTTGCTATCACAGTAATTATTCTAACTGCTTCGGGTGCTTTAGCACCAGGCCCACTTTTTTTTGTAACAATAACACATGGAGCTAGGTCCGGAACAAAAACAGGAATAACCTTCTCATTAGCCCATACTCTAATCGAGTTTTCTCTAGTGATGCTGTTGGCATTTGGACTGTTAAGTGTAATAAATCAACCTACAGTTAGGTTATTTTTTGGTGTTGCGGGAGGTATTGTGCTTATGGTTTTTGGCTTTATGCAAATTCGAAGTTCATTAAACCAAACTAAAGAGTCGCAACCGGGGCAATTGAGTACCCGAGGTCTTTTTGTGATAGGCTTGGCATTGACTGGGTTGAATCCTTATTTTATTATTTGGTGGTTGACAGTTGGTGCAAACTTGATCTTTTTGTCTTTGGAGTTTGCTGGTTTTCTTGGTGTTATTTTTATGTACATATGTCATGTTTGGGTGGATTATGTGTGGCTTACTTTAATTGCTGGTTTAGCAAAGAAAAGTGCCAAGATTCTAGAATTTAGGTGGTATCGTGTGTTGATCGGAGTTTTTGGTGCAGTTCTAATCTATTTTGGTTTAGCCTTTCTTTTTGGTGCTTTAGGCTTATAAGAAAAATTAAACTTGTATTATTTCAATTGATTGAATCGTGTTTACTGAATACAAAAGAATAAATTGTAATCCCAAGTTTTTTTCTAATTTAGAAAATTAAGCAAATTTGAAAAAATCGGAACAATAAATCAACAAGGTTATAAAAAGAAGCATAGAAATGAATAAAAATGAAAGAAGCAATCAAGACGTTGCTAGACTTGGACAATAATGCAATAGTAGCATTCACAAAAAGGGACTTGCTGGGAGAAGAAGTGAACCTTGAGCAATTATGGAATCTGCCACAAGTAAAGAAAATATTAACACAACAACGGGCAAATGGCTCATGGATCTACCCCAACAAGAAAGCAATGCTTCGTTCACCTACAAATTACAATCAATATCAAACATACAAGAGATTAGCCGAACTAGTAGAATTTTATGGATTAAATAAAAAACATGGAGCAATCCGCAAAGCTGCTAAGTATTTATTTTCATTTCAGACAAAACAGGGAGAGTTCAGGGGAATGTATGGCAACCAATACAGTCCCAATTATAGTGCTAGCATTACTGAATTTTTAATAAAAGCAGGATATGAAGGTACAAGGATCAATAAATCACTTAGCTGGTTGCTAAAAATAAGACAAGATGATGGAGGATGGGCTATTGCTCTAAGAACCAGAAATAAAAAATTAGAAGCTCTGAACAATAAGGAAACAATTGAACCAGATAAAAGCAAGCCTTTCTCACATTTAATAACAGGAATAGTACTAAGACCATTCTCAATAATGCCTTCTTATAGAAGTAAGGTTAAGGATATAGGAATGCTATTGGCAAATAGAGTTTTTACAAGAGATAAATATTCAGATAGGGCAGATGTTGAGTACTGGACAAAATTCACATATCCCTATCACTGGACAGACATACTATCAACCATAGATACCCTGACAATGCTTGGAATAAAAGAGCATCCGAAAATCGATGAAATAAAACAATGGTTTAAGACGCATAAGCAAGAAAATGGAATATACAAAGTTAGGGTTATGGCTGGAGCAAAATATAAGGATATAAAATACTGGATAACATTACAATACTTGAAAGTGCTCAAAAGATTTTGAGCAACAGATTAATTCAGAGGAAGAAAAATTTAAAACCAACTAGATTTTTATTAATTGTTTTTCAAAAAATTTTTTTAATTCAATCTTTTTTTATTGCCATAAAATTATGATCATATCAGGTCCTCATTTTTTTAAGTATTGATTTGAAATCATACTAAAGAGCAGATAATGTGTTACACACCTTATTTTTTGAAGGAAAAATAGTTTTGATAACCGAAAAAATAAAAATGAGACTGCGTTGATATTTTCTGATGTTTTAAAAATGAGTTTGATAAAGGAATATGTAATTACTGAAATTAGTGCTGCTTCTGATGGTTCTCCGTTTATATTAATCACTTTAAAGGATCCTTCAGATGTTAGAGGACCACAAAGAAAAATTAACAATCCCTCTATGGTTGCTTTCACTTCAATTAATGATATGATGAAGAATTTTGGAAATGTGATTTCTAAACAGGTGATGGATAGTTTTGCTACAATTGTGAAAATTACTTTGGATGAGTATGAAAAAAGTGGATTTAAAGTAGGGGATCGGATTTCAATAAAGATTGACAAGGTATTTACTGGTATGTAATCTTCCGAAGTTTTAGTTAGTACTAATTTTGAGGATGATTTGCATTGGCAAAGTTGGGAAAGATTGAAAAACCTAAGGTTTCGGATTTTGGGAATTCTCGAAGATTGTTTTGCGTACCTTTAATTCCTCAGTTCAACCAAAAAGATATTACTGAGGGGTTGAAAAAGAATTTTGATGAATTTTGGGTTCAGGTTGCTTCCAAAATTGAGGAGCTTAAGAGAATAGGTCAAGTTTCTCATGTTTTTGTTGAAACTGTTATCAAAGATGGTGAAGAGGGGTTGGATATGGTAAAGCAGCTTAGTGAGGAATGTTACATTCTTGCAAAGGAAAAGATTGAAAATGGAGCAAAACTGGTTGTAGTTGAAGATGAGGAAATTTTGAATGAATTCTTGGACTGGTCCCTTTGTTTGTCTTTGATTCGTAGGAGTCAAAGGGTTTTCACTAAAATTCTAGAGTTTTATCAGGATGCAAGAAATAGGAGAAATAAGGAAATTGCCAAGAGAATTGATAAATCTCTAAAGAAGAATGATTGTGGTTTGCTGTTTATGACTGATGAAAATCGTTTGCAGATTCAACCTATTCTATCTTCGGATATTCAAGTCTTTTTAATCCATCCACCAGCCTTTAATGATGTTATGCGAGGCTTTAGGGAATTTTTGCAAAAACAAAACCGTACCTAAAATCAGAGATAATTGTTAATCCAGTACCTACAATTTATTTCAACAAAAAGTTTAATCGATTCACAAATGTTGTAAAAATAATAAAATTGAGCTGGGTAGCAAAAATTAAAAAATTTTAATAGCAATAAAATATTCAAGAAAAGATGGAATCCATAAATCTGTATTTTGAGTTTAATAGTTAGCACATATTGAATTACAATTTAACAATTTTCTTGTGTTTATTAGTTATGTGAAGAAATCGTAATTTCAAAAAGAAATAAATACTTTCAATAACCCTGTTATAAGAAGCGAATAAAATAAGAGGAGAAAAAGAAGTGGAAAAGAAAAAACTGAAAACGACAGCTTTGTTGATTACAATACTAGCTTTTACAACAGTAGTTGCAAGCATAACATTTGCAAATGCTGATCCAGCCAATCCAACTGTTGAAATTAACACCTATTCTTTTGTTATGGTAGCACCAAACCCTGTTGGCGTGGGCCAACAAGTCCAGGTAACTCTTCAAATCGATAAGGTCTCACCCACAGCAGTAGGTATAGAAGGGGGAGATCACTTTGAAGGACTCACCGCTACTATAACAAAGCCAGATGGAACCACAGAAACCAAAGGACCCTATAGAGCATGGGCAATTTCAGGAGCATTCTTCTATTACACGCCCAACCAAGTTGGAACATACAAAATCCAGATGAGCTTTCCAGGACAATGGATAAACACTACAACACAATCAGGGTATGAAAGATTCACTAATTATTGGTTCAAACCTAGCACAAGCGCTGAAATGGAACTTGAGGTTCAAGAAGATCCAATTCCAGCTTACCCCGATGATGTCATGCCTATAACTGAATACTGGCAACGTCCAATAAATTCAGAGAACAAAGGATGGTATGAGGCTGCTGACAGCTGGTTAATGCAAGGTTACGCATATCAAAGTCGTGGTCCACACTCTAATACCGTCTTCGCTCCTAATACCGCAGCCCCCAACAGTGCACACATACTTTGGAGAAGACCATTATGGTATGGAGGTATCGTTGGAGGCCAATTCGGAGATAAATCATTCTACACAGGACTAGCATACGAACAACCCTACACACCCCTTATAGTAGCTGGAAGAATAATTTACCAAGAACACAGCCCTGAAGTAAGCACAGTTGATGGTACTCGCTGTTTAGATTTGTACACCGGAGAAGAAATATGGTATTTGGATGGTGTCGCTATATCATTTGCTCAAATATTCATGATAGATAATCCGAACGAGCACGGTGGAATTGCACATTTATGGGCTCAATCTGGCGGTTCTAGTAACACAACATACACAATATACGATGCATTCACAGGCAACTACCAATTCACAATAACCAATGCAAGTAGAGGAACTTTGAAAAACGGTCCTAATGGTGAAATACTCAGTTGGCAAAAAACTGGAACCACACTAACCAAATGGAACTCAAGTAAAGCCATCTTTGAAGCATTTCCATGGCAAGGAATTGAACCAGGCGGGATCTACAATCCAGCCAAAGGATCAATAATTGATGGATCAAAAGGAATTGAGTGGACAGTACCAGCAACAGAACCAGGAGGCATACAACTGCTCAACTTAGAGGCTGGATTACTAGTTGTTAGCTCTGAAGATGACTCCGAATACCCATTTGTCTTTCGAGATGCAGGATACTCCTTAGAAGATGGAAGACTACTTTGGACACAGGAACGAAGAAACATAATGGGTCAACACGGATATATCTTAAGAGATCAAGATGCTATAAGAGACGGTGTTTGGGTCCGACTAGACCAAGCTGAGATGCAGTTCCATGGATACTCAGCTCAAACAGGAGAAGAACTTTGGCAAACACCACCTTTACCAGGAGGCTTCGCATTCTGGTGCAGAAACTTTGAGATTGCTTACAACAAACTCTATGTTACAGCCTATGACGGATATGTAAGAGCCTACAGCCTAGAGGATGGATCCCTTCTTTGGGAAAACTATGCTGGAAACTCAGGTTTTGAGACCGCATATGGCAGTTGGCCAGCTTATGCAGGTCCAACAGTTGCTGATCATAAATATTTCATTGCTAATGATGAACACTCTCCAGATGCAGTCATGTGGAGAGGTGGCAAACTGCGAGCAATAGATACTGAAACAGGAGAGGACATCTGGGGAATTTCCGGAATGTTCCGTATCCCTGCTATTTCAGACGGTATCCTTACAGCAGCAAACTCACATGACGGATATATCTACGCTTTTGGCAAAGGACCCAGCAAAACAACAGTTACTTCACCAGATGTAGCTGTTACTCTGGGAGAAAGTGTAATGATAAAAGGCACTGTAACCGATCAGTCCCCCGGATCAAAGGACACTCCTGCTATTTCTGATGAGAATATGGGCGAATGGATGGAATACCTGTATTTGCAAAAGCTTATACCTGCTGACGCTAAAGGAGTCGATGTGTCCTTAGACGTAATTGACTCAAACGGAAACTACCGCAATATTGGAACTGCTACAACAGATATGAGCGGTACGTTTGGTTTTATGTGGGAACCAGATATTCCAGGTCAATACACTTTGATAGCTACTTTTGCTGGCTCTGAGAGCTATGGCAGTTCCTGGGCTCAGACATACTTGGGCGTCGTAGAAGGGGCAGAACCAACACCCCCACCAGATGCAACACCTGCACCACCAACTGACACATATGTTATGGGCTTTGGCATAGCAATACTTGCAGCAGTTATCATAATCGGCGTTGTCCTGATTATAATGATGCGCAAAAAATAACCCAAAAATTACATAGAAAACAAATCTAACTCCCCCCATTTTTTTGAATTAGCAAAATCTTATATTAAAAATCAATCAATAATGGAATACAAAATTTTAGGAGAAAATAGATGATTTGAGTAAAAAAAATTCAACGATTATAACAACTGTTACTTTGACTATTTTGATGACTATTAGCTTGCTTTTGGTAATTTCACCAGTACAAGGTGCTATCATTAATGTTGATACATATCTTTTCACTATGGCTAGTCCAGATCCAGTTGGAGTTAATCAACAAGTTTATGTTACTTTTCAACTCGATAAAGTTTCACCAACACGCACTGGTTTATATGAAGGAGATCGTTTCACAGGATTTATGATTACAGTTACAAAACCTGATGGAACCACAGAAACTAAAGGACCTTATGAGACTTGGTCAATGTCAGGAGCCTTTATGATCTACACACCAACAATGACTGGAGATTACAGTTTTCAAACAAGTTTTCCAGGACAATGGGTAAACACAACAGACTATGACTACTATTTCAAACCCAGCGTAAGTGCTGTTGAAACGATAACAGTACAAGAAGATCCTGTAGAAGACTATCCAGATGTTCCACTACCAACAGACCCCTGGCAACGCCCTGTATATGGCGAAAACAAGGGTTGGTATACAATTGCAGATAATTGGCTTATGAGACGATATGATCGTCCAAGCAGATTCTTTAGTGGAGATACAGCTTTTGCTCCCTACACCTCAGCACCCAACAGCGCTCATGTACTTTGGAACAAACCAATCATTTTCGGAGGAATAGGCGGAGGACCATCAGG
>LFWW01000064.1 GCA_001273385.1 miscellaneous Crenarchaeota group-6 archaeon AD8-1
AGAGTCTGTTTTTTTAATAAAAATATTTAGGTTAGCCTAAACATTTATTAATCTAAAAATAATTTTAGGTATACCTAAATCTCTGATGATGGGCTATGACCAAAAGCATTGAAGATTATTTGAAAGCAGTATACGAACTTACCCTAGATGGAAAAGCAGCTACTACTACAGAAATATCAAAGGCACTGAATATCTCTCCAGCAAGTGTTACTGAAATGCTAAAGAAACTATCAGAAAGAAAGTATCTAGAATATTCACCTTATCACGGAACAACTTTGACAAAAAAAGGTTCAAAGATCGCTGAAAAAATGGCTCGAAAACACCGATTACTTGAAAGATTTCTTTACGATATTCTCAAAATTGATAAGATAAAAGTGCATGAGCAAGCATGTGAAATGGAACACTCTTTATCTGATGATGCAGAAGAATCCCTATGTCGTTTTCTGAAATATCCTGATAGCTGTCCAGATGATGGAAAAATAATTCCACCATGTGATCTTAAAATAGATAGTTGTGCCGATTGTATCAGTCTTCATAATAAAGGATTAGAAGAAGTAGGAAAGCATAAACAAAATTTGGTTTCGATAAACAAATTAAAGGATGGTCAGAATGGGAAAATTTCTTTCATCAGAGGGGGTCACAAGGTACTTCAAAGACTATTGGATTTGGGATTAACTCCAGGTACAAAAATAAGTGTAACTAGAATTGCACCTCTTAATGGACCAATTGTAGTATCTGTTAGAAGCTCAAAACTGGCTATTGGAAAAGGTATTGCATCAAAAGTTTTTGTCGAATTAGAAAATTAGTTCGTGAATTGTTTGTCAGACTATAGTGAAATATCAAAAAAAACAGTGGATAAAACGGACGTAAGAAAACTTACTATAGCGCTAGCTGGAAATGCGAATGTTGGTAAAAGCGTGATATTTAATCAACTAACAGGCTCAAATCAAATTATTGGAAACTGGCCTGGAAAGACTGTGGATCGAGCTCAAGGCAATTTAAGCTTTGAAAACTATAATATTTCAATAATTGATTTGCCTGGTATATACTCCTTTTCTACTTTTTCTCTTGAAGAGATAGTTTCTAGAGAATATGTTGCTAAAGAAAAACCTGATGTTGTTATAAATGTTCTTGACGCATCAGTTCTTGAAAGGAACCTATTTTTTACTTTGCAACTTATTGAAATGGAAGCTCCTTTGGTTTTATGTTTGAATCAAATTGATGTTGCTAATAAAAAAGGGATGATTATAAACAAGGAAATTCTTGAAAGGGCTCTTGGAGTTCCAGTTGTATTTACTATCGCAACAAGAGGAGAAGGTCTTTACGAACTAATTAAAAGCGCTATTAATGTTGCAATCAGCAAACCGAAAAGCAAAAAAATCAAGTATCACGCTGATTTGGAAATTCGGATACAAGAACTTGTGAATATGATTGGAACTAAAAAATTTGATTTTAAATATCCTCCTCGTTGGATTGCTATTAAGCTTCTAGAAGCAGATAAAGAAATAATTAAATTAGTTTCATCTAAATCGCCTAAGATTGTTGAAGCTTCTTATATTTTATCTCAAAAGCTATCCATAAAATATGATGAGCCTTGTTTCTCAATTGTCGCTTCTGAACGTTATGCTCGTGCTAGTATGATAACTAGTTCTGTTATCACACAAAAAGAAGTAAAACGTTCTTTATCAGAGAAATTAGATTGGGTAACTACACATAAAGTGTTTGGCTATTTAATAGCTATTGGAGTGATAGCAGGTTTACTGCTCTGGACCTTTATTGTTGGCGATTTTCTTTCAGGATTAATCTCAGATGCTCTTAGTTTTATTGGACCTGTTGATCCAGATGCTAGTGGATCTATTATAGGTATAATTTGGAATGGAATTTTCGGTGGTTTTGTAGCTGGATTAACTTTGGTTATTCCTTTTGTTATTCCTTTTTATTTCCTTCTAGCTATGATCGAGGATTCCGGAATACTTACTAGAGTTGCCTTTATGATGGATAGTGCCATGCATAAAATTGGTTTACATGGCAAAGCACTTATTCCTTTAATCCTTGGGTATGGTTGCAGTATACCAGCAATTCATTCCTGTAAAATAATGGAATCTAGAAGAGAACGATTGTTAGCCGCTTTTTTAATAACTTTTGCACCATGTGCAGCCAGAACCCTAGTTATTATAGGTCTTGTAGGTGCTTTTATTGGAATAAATTGGGCACTTTTGTTATACGGGATAAATTTGATTCTAATCTTCATTTTGGGAAGGATTGCAATGAAAGTAGTACCAGGGGAATCTACAGGGCTAATAATGGAGATGCATAGTTTTAAGGTTCCATCACTATCGGTTGTTGGAAAACAAACATGGGCACGCACAAAATCAATAATTTATATGGTATTTCCAGTTTACATAATTGGAAGTGCCTTAATACAAGTACTGTATGCTCTTGACATACTAACACCTATAAGCAATGTAATGTACCCAATAACAGTTCTCTGGCTCGGACTTCCAGTTGCAACAGGTATCCTTCTAATACTTGGTGTTGTTCGAAAAGAATTCATCCTTGTAGGTGCAGTTGCACTTTTTGGAACTACAAATCTCATAGAAGTTTTCACTCCAGTCCAACTAATTACTCTTGCCATGGTTGCAATGCTATACATTCCCTGCATATCAACAATTGTTATTCTCATAAGAGAATTTGGATGGAAAGCTGCAACAACAATATCCTTAGCTAATGTAATTACAGCGATAATCGTAGGTGGTCTAACATATAGGATTCTTACATTAATATTCTAAGAAAAACTTCTGGAAAATAGAAAATTAAATTTTCTTTGCTTTTTAAAAATCTCTATTAATACTTAAATTTTAAAATAGGGATAATATGAGTAGCTTTACCACTCACCTGATTTTTTTCTATTTTTTATTGTCTAGCCATTATTCTTCGGTAGTCGGCTTCTGTATCTTTGATAAGTTCACCAGTAACATCTATAGTTACGCTGTATATTCTACCTGTGAACTTGAAGGGTGCTTTGTAGCTCGGAGCTATCGGTGATCCAGGAGTATTTCCAATTGAAACTCCGCCTGTTAAACCCAATGTTAATGGGGTTGTTACTGGTATCTCACTTTCTCCTACTAGTTTGTTATCAATATATAATTGTCCGCGACCAGAAGATCCCTTGCCTTTAGTAAAATCTGGTTTGCCAGTTACCTCGAATTCATAGCGCAGTTTATGTCTACCCTTTGGTATTGTAATGTTTGATTGAACACTATAGAAAGCTCTTCCTACGTAGTTGTGGACGTAATGAAGTTTATTTTCTTTAATGTATAATGCATAGCCGGCATCGTTGCCTCCTTGACATATGAGTATGCCCTGAGCTCCATCTTCAGGTATCTTAACATCAGCAGTTATAGCATGTGGACGATTTAATATGTTAGCGGCTGCGTTTGGTGCTATTGGCTGTGTGTTTGGATAATACGTGTATCTTTTGCGGTCTAGAGCGATCTGAGGCCGCTCTTCCAAAAACCGTTGTGTTCCTCGTCCATCAACAGGAAGAATATTATATTTGCCAGCTTCAACATACCACTGAGCAATCATCTCAATTAGTTTTGCCCGATTCTGGCTTGCCAAATTATAATTTTCTGCAATATCTTTTTCTACTTGATAGAGTTCCCATGCTGTTGCATCAAGTTCTGTTAATTTTTCTGCAGGGATAGGTGCACCAAAACCTCTTCCCGCTTCTATAAAAGAGGGTCCAGGCCATGGACATACTGCTCTCCATCCATCTTGATAGATAGATCTATGCCCTAGCATCTCAAAGTATTGGGTATGATGTTTGCTAGGTGATTTTGGATTATCAAATGTGTGTGCAAAGCTTACTCCTTCAATAGGTGATTGAGTTACTCCTTTAATTGAATACGGTAGATCGATTTTTAAGGCATCTAATACTGTTGGCACCAAATCTATAGCGTGAGCATATTGCGTGCGGATCTCTCCTTTTGCTTGGATTCCATTGGGCCAATGAACAATAAAGAGATCGCTTATTCCACCTCTGTAGGTTTCGCGTTTCCATCTGCGAAATGGTGTGTTTCCTGCCCATGTCCATCCCCATGGGTAATGATTGAAGGTTTCAGGACCTCCCAGCTTGTCCATGAGCTTAATGTTCTCTTCTAGAGATTCAGGAACGTTATTGAAGAATAAATTTTCATTGACTGAGCCTGTCGGTCCTCCTTCAGAACTTGCACCATTGTCTGAGATCACCATAATCAAGGTATTGTCAAACTCACCTATCGTCTTTAGAAACTCTATGAGACGACCGATATGATAATCTGTGTGTGTAAAGAATCCAGCAAAGACTTCCATCATACGTGCATAGAGCCTTTTTTCTTCTTGCGAACATTCATTCCATGGTTTAACATCAGGATCATGACGGGATAGTTCAGCATCTTGGGGTATTATTCCAATTTCTTTTTGGCGGTTGAAGACTTTTTCTCGGTAGACTTCCCATCCATCATCGAATTTTCCTTTATATTGATCGACCCATTCTTTGGTTACGTGGTGTGGTGCGTGCATGGCTCCTGTACAGAAGTACATGAAGAATGGCTTGTTTGGCGCTACTTGTTTGGCGTCGGCTATAAAAGATATTGCTTTATCTACTAAATCTTCTGTTACATGATAGCCTTCTTCGGGAGTTTTTGGGGGTTCAACGTGATGGTTATCATAAGTTAGGTCTGGGTAGTACTGGTGGGTTTCTCCACCTAAAAAACCATAGTACCGTTCAAAACCTCGTCCTAAAGGCCATCGATTATACGGACCTGCAGACGATATTTGATCAGCAGGTGAAAGATGCCATTTACCAATTGCATAAGTATTATAGCCATACTGCAATAATATTTCTGATAGAAACCCATTCTCAAAGGGAATATACCCTGTGCTACCTGGATATCCAGTGGATGCTTCTGTGATACATGCCATAGCGTTTGAATGATGATTACGCCCGGTTAATATGCAGCTTCGTGTGGGTGAGCAAAGAGCTGTGGTGTGCATGTTGTTATAGCGCAATCCTTGTTCAGCTAATATGTCAAGGTTTGGGGTTTTTATTGGACTGCCGAAGCATCCTAGTTGTCCAAACCCAACATCATCTAACACGATGAAAAGTACGTTTGGTGCTCCTTCTTTGGCTCTAAGAGGTATAGGCCAAGCAGGACTAGATTTATCTACTGTTCGCCCTATAATTCCAGGAAACCTTGTTCCTTGTTTATATTGTTTCATTTTTTCAACTCGAATTATAATTTATATCTTCAGATTCTAAATATTTATTTTTATTTTATTTTAAACTTTAATTTTATTATTAGGTTTCTTATGATTTTATTAAAATAAAATTGAAAAATGGGACTAATTCTTTTAAATTTGCATATTAAACCTTTTACTTTATTGAAATACTCAAAAACTTATTGTCCATATTAATCTGACAAAATACCAAGAATTTCTTTTGAGGATTTGCTAATCTCCAAAATTCTTTTCTTGATGATAATCTTCTTTTTTCTTGTTTTTCTAAATTCAATTCTAGATTTATAACTTATCCAAAGTCCAATAATTGTTACAATACTAAAGAAAACAATATTCACTACATCCAAAAATATAGATGCTTCTAACTCTAAAAAAGAAATAATATACGCAATTATTGTGCTAATAGTTGGACCAATAACTGCCAAAGCCAAACCGGTTCTAAATTCAGCTAAAGCAGTTCTTTCCTCTGCTAAATAATTTCGCTCTAAAGCAAGTAAAGTTCGAATTTTAGCTAGAATCTCCATCTCATTTATTTTATCCATTTTTTTCATCTTAAATTTTTGTATTAAATATATTTAATTCAAACAGAATCTAAAATAAAAACATAAATTAACTTTTTTGAGACTTATAACTTTTAGCTTTAAACTATATTTTTTATTTTAGCTATGTTTTATATCGTTTTAATTATTGATATGGGTATCTATTTTTAAATCATAAAAATCAATTAAGTATTTGTTGGAAGAAATCACATTAATTTGTGTCTTCTTAAGAACAAAAAAGTGGAGTCTATGAATACAACTGACAGTATTATTAGTTCAATTGTTGATTGGTTTTATCAAAATTGGTTGAGCTTAGTACTAATTATCATAAGCGCTGCGATAATCTATGTTTTATATAAAATTCTTATCAGATATATAGATAGTCTCAGAGAAAAAGAAAAAATAGGTCAGAATGCTAATTTTATCTGGAAAAGAATAATCAAATGGCTATCTATATTTGCTATTATTGGAACCTTAGTTTCTCAGCTTAATATTGATTTGACTTATACTATTGCTATTCTAGCTGCTGCTGCAGGAACAATAATTGGTTTTGCTTCCATAAACACTATTGGTAATGCTATTGCTGGGATCATAATTATGACTAGTCGACCTTTTAAGATAGGTGACAGGCTTTTAATCCAGAATGAATTTGTTGATGTTGTTTCTGTAGAATTGATTTATACTCGGTTTAAAACACTTGATAATGTGCTTCTTTCTATCCCAAATCAGGAGTTGCTAAAAACGGGAATTCTAGACTATGGAAAAAGAAATGCAGTTAGAAGACATTGTAGAATCACAGTTGGCTATCAGGAAGCTCGTGAGGACGTTGAAAGGATTTTGTTGGATGCATCCGTTAAAATAAAAGGAGTATTAGAGAATCCGAAACCATATGTATGGTTAACAAAATTGTCTGATTTTGGTGCTGAATATACTTTGTATGTTTTCACTAATCAGGTTAGAAGTATAGATAGATTTGATGCTGATTTATATCTAACTGTGTTTGATGATTTTGGTGCTGAATATATTTTGTATGTTTTCACTAATCAGGTTAGAAGTATAGATAGATTTGATGCTGATTTATATCGAACTGTGTTTGATGCGTGTAAAAAGAATG
>LFWW01000012.1 GCA_001273385.1 miscellaneous Crenarchaeota group-6 archaeon AD8-1
GGAGGAACTGAGGTACTTGTACTTGATGGCATAGTAAACAAAGTAATTATACCCTTAGTTACTTCACCATTTATCGCAATCATCATAGCTTTCTTTATTACTGGTTTGATAATAAGAATATTCATGAGACAATCTGCATCCGCAAGCAAAACAAACCGCCGATTTAAAAGGTTACAAGTATTTGCAACCTTTCTTTTTTCAATAACTGATGCTACAAACGATGCTCAAAAGGTTATGGGAATAATAACTATGATCTTATTCTATTATGGACATATTTCGGAATTCGTGGTGCCTTTTTGGGTTATTATTCTGTCTTATATTACAATAAGTTCAGGTGTTGTATTCGGAGGATGGAGAATAGTTAAAACAATGGCAACGAAAATAACTCGAGTCAGACCTTACCAAGGAGCTGGGGCAGATCTTTCCAGTTCTTTAATTTTAGGGGGAGCAGCCTATTTAGGAATTCCAATGAGTTCCACACATGTTGCTAGTGGAACTTTATTAGGTGCTGGAATGACTCGTGGCATGAAATCGGTTAAATGGGGAACTATGCGAAATATCATTTGGGCTTGGATCCTGTCAGCTCCTTTATCAGCTGTTTTCTCTTATATTATTTACAATATATTGATTGTAATCATATAAAATAGATCGATAAAAACACCCAATTATCAAAAAAGGTCTAAAATGGGCCCGCTGGGATTTGAACCCAGGGTCTCCGGCTCCGCAGGCCAGTGTCATAATCCGTACTAGACTACGGGCCCAACATCTAGATTAGTACCCCGTTTTGAGGGATTTACAACTAGTTCAGTTTCATCCCAGATAAAGGGTAAAATACTAAACAATCTTGTTAAACTTAAAAATAGTGGTCTAACAGCATCTTGATTGTAAAGTATACAAAAACATCGCCAAAACACAGTTTTAGCACTGAATTCTTTATTATAGCAATTACAGAGGATTAGTTCTAATTCTCAATAGCATAGATCAAAATATTATTTGACGAAAAAGTTGGTTTATAATTTATTTCCGCAATTACCACAAAACTTGCTACCAGCTTTATTTTTTGTACTGCATTTTGAACATTCAACTTCAGCTTGTTTTAATTTTGTTCCACAATTTCCGCAGAATTTCATTTGCGAGGGATTTTCAGTTCCACATTTTGGGCATTGCACCATTTTTAATGCTCCAAGCTTATTTCCACAATTTCCACAGAATTTGGTATTTGTAGGATTGAGAGCACCACATTTATGGCATTGGATCATTGGCTGTTGACTAGGAGTTTGTTGAGTTGGAGTTTGCATTCCTTTTGCCATAGTTGTGCCCATTGCAATTCCGATACCTGCTCCAACTCCTGCAGCAGCAGCTCCTCCTCCTTCAGGAAGTTCTGCAGTGGTTTCTTTCATGTACTGCATTGCCATAGCTTGTTGGCCCATACTGGTAGCAAAACGTCTAGCTTCTTCAGGTATCTTTACGCCTTCAAAAACACAATCGATAATTTTAAGTCCAATACGTGCAGCCTCATCTCGTATTATTAAAGATACCTTATCTGTGGTTTCGTCAACACTTTTTACAAGATTAAAAGTGTCAAAATGAGCGAATTCGTCAATTATCCGTTCATTAATAAAACCTCTAATATATCTTTCAACATCAGCTGAAGTACTAGCATCTCTATTTCCGAAAAATTCAACAACAAATAATTTAGGATCTTCAACTTTATAGAGCAAATATCCATAATAACCAATTTCTGCTTGGTATTGTAAAGTTCCACTTGCCGCAGAATATGCTTGGCCGCCAAAATTACCTCTAAATTGGCTGTTGCTAACGAAAACAACTTCACACTCAAAAATGTCTCCAATTATTTTTAACTTTCTTAATGCTGCAGTTAGAAAAGGAATATTTTTACTAGTTATTGTGTGTCTACCTGGTCCAAAAACATCATAAGCTTTCCCATCTCGAAAAAATACAGCCCACTGATTTTCTCTTACAACAACCTGACTACCATACTTCAACGATATTTTTGGAAATCTGTATGCAACATCTTCACTTTTTGCAAAATCCCATGAAACTTTCTCAACAATTGGCATTTCTTATATCTATACCTCAAATGGCCTATATTTTTCTTCTCTTTGTTGAAGCTTATCCTCAAAAGCCAATAATAAGTTTTTTACATTTTTTACATCAGAAGATATTGTAGTCCAATCCTCATTTTCTATTTTTGAATATATTTCATCAATAGATTGCGAAATATTGTCGACATCAACACTCAATTCCTTGTCATAATTTAGAACTCGTGCAAGTTCTTCTTCTCGAATATGGCCTTTTCGATCCATTAATCCTGCATAACCATAATCAGCATGTCTTACTTTTTCCATAACCCGATCAATAATTTGAATAACTTTCTTAAGTTTACTGCCTGAAAAAGCAACTTTTTCGTTTAAAGCTTCAAGATAGATATCTTCCCATTCATGACGCATTCTACGAAAATCTTCATACATCAAGTCCCTAAGTTTCTTGTCAAGTTCCCTAAGATCCTCTTTTGTGCCATATCCTAAGGTAAAAAAGTTCTGTATTTTGTCAAGAATTCCCTGCTTGCTTTTTATCTTCTCAATCGTATCATGTTCAGACATATAATTAATCAACCGTATTTATTTAGAGTTAAAATAATATATAAGATTCTTTTTTTCTTGATTAAGATTAAAGATAAATAATTAGAGGATATCCAATTGGGTTTCTTTAAGAGATTCAAAAAACCAAAAGCAAAAATTGCACTAGTAATACCAAATTATGCTGCTGAACTCGGAGAAGATCTTGAGATTTTAGTTAAAATTGATTCCGAAGAAGAATTTGATTCAACAGAAGTTAGACTAGAATTATGGTGCAATGAAAAAAGAAGAAGAGAGACATGGGTTTATAATGAGAAACTTAGAAGAAACATTCGCCAAGTTTACTGGGATTTAATTCAGTTGCACTCTTCTCACACAAAAGTCTCTAATCAATTACATTTAGTTCCTGGATTTAGCAAAAGTTATAGCACAAGTGTAAATATTCCCATAGCCAGCCGAGAATCATATGATGGCTCAGAATCAAACATAACATGGTCAATTAAAGGAGTCATAGCAGTTGATGATCGCCCTGATGTTACAAGCAAAACTCATGAGCTGCAGATATTAAGAGCTATGCCAAAAATAAAAGCCCAAAAAAGTATGGAAAAAATAAAATGTGAATATTGCGATACTCTAATGGATAATACTTTATCAGCTTGCCCAAATTGTGGAGCTCCCAGAAAGAAATAGATAGGGTGAAACGCTGAAAAAATTATTGAAACAACCATCGAATTTGGAACATAGAAATTCAATTAATTATTATCAATACTTCTTTTAAGAGAATTAACAACATTTTGAAGGCCCATTGTCAATATATAAGGTCCTAAACGAGGACCATGAGTAGTTCCCAAGAGAATAGAATAAAGAAGACGGAAGAAAATTGTTGGTTTAATATTATTCGATTTAGCGATTTTAAAAATTGTATTTTGGATTTTATCAGCATCTTTACACTTTTCTAGCGAAGAAATTAAGTCTGTTATTGCTTTCTTATCATTTTGAGTTAATGTCACTTTTGATTCTTTAATTTCATCAAAATTTTGAGACCAGTGAGAAGCGTAATCAATTCTTCTTAATATTTCAGAATCAAAAATCTGATTTTTTTGTAAATATTTGTAATCTCTGAGTTTCTTAAGCAGAAAGTCATCCTTACTTTCCTTTGGAGCCATTTTGGCCAAAAAAGCAAGAAGATTATATGGAATATGAATCCCAGGAGTTTCAGGAGGATTCATAACCCAACAATATTCATAAAGACCTCTTAGCTTCTCTAATTCTTTTTCAAGGGCAATTTTTTTCTTCCCAAAATAAATATCTTCGAGAATATCTAGTTCATTCATATAAGCTGGAATATCTGCAATACCCACACTACGTGTTCCAGTGAATCTTTTTAACATAAGCAATAAAAGTGATTGAGGAGACCCATACTTAAACCAAATTTGAGGAGTAAACACATTTCCTGCAGATTTAGAAATTTTCTTTCCTCCCTTATCTAAGAACATCTCATACTGAGCATGAGAAGGCGGTTCAAAATTTAAAATTTCTTTACATATTCTATCGTTAATCCGAACCGAATCAGCTATATCCTTTCCAAAAGCTTCAAAACGTATATCCAAAGCCTTCCATCGAGCAGCAAATTCTCCTTTCCAACTCAATTTTCCTTTTCCAGAGGTTATATCCACTTGTCCAGCATGATTACAGCCTTGGATCTTTTTTCCTCGTATCTCTAATCCTTCACATAAATATGATACTTTGTTAGTCTTAGGATCAAATTCAAAAGCCTTCGTGGTATAAATCCGTCCACATTGTTCACAAATAGGAAAATAGGGCAGGACCTCCATGTATCTATCCTGTTCAACTTCTTCTTTCACAATTTCTCCAACTCTCCTTGCATTAAGAAGAATTGTTCGAATTTCTTTAGTTAATATTCCTGTTTTATAGGCTTGTGAAGCTGACATAGACGTGTATTCAATTTGACATTCATCCAAAGATTCTAACAAAAGAGAACTCATATGTTGCCCATAACTATCATGGCACCCAAAGGGATCTGGGATACTTGAAACTGGAAACCCTAAGTATTTATTTAATGATTTTGGCAATCCATGAGGAACCTTTCTCAAACCATCTTTATCATCGCAAAAAGCTATAAGTTCAGAATTAAAACCCATTTCTCTTAAAGCTAAAGTAATCGCATAAGAACGAGCAGCATCCCCCAAACTTCCTATATGGGGAAAACCAGAAGCACCTAATCCCATTTCAGTTTTTATGTTTGATAAGTCTCGATTTAGTTGTTTTTCCCTTTCTATTATCCTTTGAGCCATCATATCATACCAAGTACCATGCCCAATAATTTTTTGGCTCATTATTTTGACCTCAATAATATGGATACAAAGGGGAATAAATAACGTATAAAAACGCTTCTAATTCCAAGAATTTTATCCTATGTATGGATATATAATCTGCTACCATTCACCATCTTAAATAATTAAAATAGAAGAAACCTAAATTTCATTTAAGCAACTATATATTCCCAGTATCAACATATATAGGTCGACATTTTATTTATAGAAAATAGTAGGTTAACTCATATGCATCCCAAATTAAAACAAGAAACTAGAAAACTGCAATTCACTGGTGGTTCAACTTATGTTATATCATTACCTAAGAGCTGGATAAATCAAAATCAACTATCAAAAGGAAGTATTATCCAATTAAGAGAGGAAGAAACAGGATTTCTATCAATAATTCCTGACATAGCAACATATAATACACAAAAAACAGAAGAGACCATTATTAAAGTTTCAGCTCAGGAATCAGCTAATACAATTATAAGAAAAACTGTTTCTGCGTATCTTGTAGGTTATAACCTACTTCACATTAGAGCCAAAGGACCGAACCAACTAAGTGCAAAGCAAAGACGAAAAATAAAGACATTTTCTCGGCAAATGCTTGTAGGAACAGAAATTGTTACTGACACAAAACAAGAATTAACATTACAGGTTTTATTAAATTATCCAGAACTCTCTGTGCAGAGTGCACTGAGACGAATGAGTATAATAACTGCTTCGATGCAAAAAGACACGATAACTGCCTTAAAAAAATTAGATAATCAACAAGCTAAAGAGGTATTACTAACAGACAATGAAGTTGATAGATTCAATCTCTATATAATTCGACAATTAAAAACTGCAATTCAAAATTCTAGAATAATTAAAGAAATAGGACTGCAAACAGCTAGAGATTGTTTGGGTTATAGATTAGTGACAAAGGCAGTAGAGCGAACAGCTGATCATGCATCATCCATAGCTGCCAATATCTTACTATTGAAAAATAAATTGGCTAAAGAAACAATGGACATGCTAGAATGTATGAGTAATATCGCAGTTTTTATGTTCGAAAAAGCTATAGAAGCATTATTCAGACAAGATTATCTACTTGCTGAGAGTATTATAGAAAAAATTGAAGAAGTAAAAGTTTTAGAAAAAGAGACAGTGAGTTCTTTGGAGAATATGGAGATCAGAGAGCTTCCACAAATCAGGTTGATAATTGAAAGTATTAGAAGAATAGCCGAATATGCAAGCGATATTTCTGAGGTTGTTCTTAACTTATCTATTGACTCGATATTATCTTGAGAAAAGTAGAGCAATTGTACCAATATAAAAGAATATAAAACTTGGATTTTTGATGAGCTATACTCACCAATAGGACTTAAGCTTTTATTTGTTCTCTTTTTAGAATCTCTCTTGCAACTATAACTCCTGAAGCGGAAGCTTGAATCAAGCCTCTAGTAACGCCGGCTCCATCACCTATTGTAAACATGTTTTGAATTTTTGTTTCCAAATTATTATTAAGTTGAAGATGCGAAGAATAGAATTTCACTTCTATTCCATAGAGCAAAGTATCCCTAGAGTGCACTCCTGGAACTATCACATCCAAAGCTTGAAGCATTTCTCTAATATCGGATAAATATCTGTATGGAAGAACAAAACTAAGATCCCCGGGTGTTGCATTCTTTAAAGTTGGAGTAACTACACTTCTTGAGATGCGTTCTGGAGTCGATCTCCTCCCAGAAACAAGGTCTCCTAAACGTTGAACCATTACGCCTCCACTAAGAAGATTTGAAAGACGAGCCACATATTTTCCATAGGCAATAGGTTCTTTGAATGGTTCAGTAAATGAAGTACTAACCAATAAAGCAAAATTAGTGTTTTCAGTTTTTCTTTCAGCATAACTCTGACCATTTACTGTTAAAACGCCATCATAAGATTCGGTAGTTACTTCTCCATATGGAGAAACACAAAATGTTCGAACTTGATCATCAAATTGTTTGGAAAAATAGATTAACTTTGGTTCATACAGGGCTTTAGTTAATTTATCCATAACTGAAGCTAAAACCTCCACGCGAACACCTACATCAACAGGATTATTTACAGTTTTCAATCCAAGAAATTGAGCCTCAGTTTGAAGCCATTCTGCGCCACTTCTTCCTGGAGCAATAATAACATATTTAGCTAAGTAGATTTCTCCGTCTGAAGTTTTAACTCCTTTAATCTTATGATCTTCAGCAATTAAGTCCTTTACATCTGTTTTGGGAAAAAAGGTTACTTTGCCATTGAGTTCTTCACGCATTCTTTTCAGGGTTTCTAAGCATTTGTCAGTTCCCATATGTCGAACTTCTTGTCGAATAAGTTTTAATCCTGCAAGGGAGGCTTTCCTTTCTATTTCATCTACCTTTTCTATATCGCATCCATATACTTGTTCACTTGCTCCATATCGAAGATATATGCTATCAACATATTTCACAAGCTTTTCAAGATCTTTTCTAGAGAGATATTGGTTAAGCCAACCACCAACTTCTGTGGACAAAGTTAGTTTTCCATCACTATAAGCACCTGCTCCACCCCACCCTGAAAGAACAGAGCAAGGTTCACAGTGTACACAATCGAAACCTCTGCTAGATGGACATTTACGATCGGGAATATCTAATCCTCTATCCAGAATTAGTACATTGAGATTATTCTTTTCAGTTAGTTCTAAAGCGGAAAAAATTCCTGCTGGACCGGCACCTACAATGATTACATCATATTTCATGTGAAAGGCTCCTTGGGAACCCAAAGTTAGATACAATAACTTGAATATATTTGTGATGTTTTCTAAATAAAATCCAACAATAGATTAATATTAAATAGAAACTAAGAGGTTAAATTAAAAAAAATAGAAATTAATTTTTCCTAATTAATCTTTAATGGCTTCTATGAGACTCATAACATTCCAGAGTTTCACACGTGTATACGGCGGCATATTTGGATCCTGTAAAATCTCATCCAATCTTGAAATAGCATTTGAAGCTCTAACTGCAGGAGTAAACTCGCTATTTTGAAGAGCTTCAATAGCTTCTTTAGCAGCACGTCTAATATTTCTAGGAGTAGTTGTGTCTTCGGAGACTCCGCTGAGCACAATTATTGCTTGGTTCATTTTTGCTTCATATTCTGCAGATTTTTTCTTCCTCACCATAAATCATCATCCACTCATTTCGCAGTAATCAAGTTATATAAGTTTTGATACGTATTTACTTTGGGGTTCTATATTGCACAAAGAAGATGACAATGAAACTATTAAACGCATGGCTAATTTATTGCGCCAAGGTGCTACTTTAACTGATATATCTTGTCCTGCTTGTGCCTCACCACTTTTCAGATTGGAAGATCAAACTTTATGGTGTGAAAAAGATAAGAAAAAGGTTGTAGTAATAAAAAATGAAAAGGGGGAGAAAGAAATATGCAACCAAAAATACAACAAAATCGAACGGACATTACTTTCTAAAGTTGAAAAATTGCAAATAAGAATAGAGGAAACAGAAAATGTGGATGAAATTCAAAAACTCAGTTCTGCACTCTCGGAAGTATTAAACACATTAGAAAAGGTTAAAAAAATGAAGAGCTAGAGCGGATTTTTTAAGGAATGATAGGATTAAAAGAAAATTTTCCTGAAAAGATACATATGTTTGAAAGATTTGATACAAATTTAGCAAATAAAGAAATACAAAAAAAGTTAATTCAAGTTCTTGAAAAAATTAATCTTAAAACATACAACTTTAAAGAAATAACTTATCCAATAGTGCCTTATTGCAAAATAATATTTGAAGCAGGTTTAGCTGAAGGAAAAACTTTTAATTATATCGATAAAGAAGAGAAAAATAGATTTATCAAAGTTTTAAGAAAAAATAGTTTAAACCTAATTGATCTGTTTTTTTCCATTAGATACTATAGAATTATTCAAAATAAAAAAACCTCGCTAAATTTTGATTATTATATGCTAAGATTTATCTTCAAAAATAAAATTATTGAAATAAAAGTTTTTCACGAACGAGGTCCAAGACATATTTCTCCAAAAGAACTAGTTAATTTTATCATAAATGAAATTAACAAGAACTCAACAAAAAAAGTAATTATATCGAAAGTAACTTAACGACTAAAACCTTTCAAAAATTTTTGTACAACAATAAATAAATCCTTAGCAACCTTGTTTTTCGATTTATCAGCATTTACTAAAATGAGTTTTTCAGATCTAACAAATCTTAGATATAAATTTCTTACTTTTTTTTGTGTTTCAAGATTTTCCATAATAGATCTTTTGGAATTTAACCTTTGAAGCACTTTTACAGGATCAATGTCAAGATATATCGCAAGATCTGGATAAAGTATAGATTTATTTATGTTCTGAATCCATTGTAAATCTACCTCACCAGCACCCTGATAAGCTAATGAAGAGTATATGTATCGATCACAAACCACAATTTTGCCTTCTTTTAGAGCCGGAAGTATCTCAGTTTGAACATGTTCAATTCTATCTGCAGCAAAAAGTAATGCCTCAACAAAAGGCGATAATCTATTCTCACCATAAAGATATTTCTCACGGATAAAAGAGCCAATTAAACCTTTACTTGGTTCCGAAGTATAAAGAACATCATAACTTTTTTTCAATTGTTGGATAAGTAATTTTGTTTGTGTAGTTTTTCCTGCACCATCAAGACCTTCTATGCAAATAAAAATTCCCTTCTTTTTTAACATAATTTCCAATCCAAAGATTAACAACGTTACACATTATAAGAAGACGCATAAATATTACTTGGTAAAATGATTGGAGGAAACCAAGAATTCCTAAAGCTTATTGGGGTGAAATCAAAGATCCTATTCATGGATTTGTTTATATATCTGAGTTAGAAAAAAAAATAATCGATTCATTTCCATTACAAAGATTAAGAAGATTAAGACAATTAGCTGGATCAGAGTATGTCTACCCAGGCGCAAACCACACTCGTTTCGAACATTCAATAGGTACAATGTATTTGGCGGGAAAAGTAGCTGAAAATCCTAATATCTCAAGAAGAATAGTTGATCAAGAGTTTGATTCTATAAGAATTTCAGCACTGTTACACGATATTGGTCATGGTCCTTTTTCACATATATTTGAATATTTATTATCAAAAAAATTGCATAAGACACATGAAGATCTAACTACTTGGCTAGTTCAAAAAAGTCAAATGAGCGATATTATTAGTGAATCAGGGTTCAATCCTAAAAAAATATCATTGCTTGCAGTTGGAAAACTCCAAGAACAAGGAAAAACATTTCTTAATCAAATAATAAGCAGTGCTGTGGATGTGGATAAACAAGATTTTATTGTTCGTGATACGTTTCACACAGGTGCAGAATACGGATTTATTGATATATTCAGACTAATTCATGCATTAAACGTTTTACATGAAAATTTAGCTGTAGAGATAGGTGCAATATCAGCTATTGAAGCATTCATGATAGCCAGAATTGAATCATTTAAGAGCATATATTTTCACAGAGTAGGAAGAGCAGCTCAAATCATGCTTTCCACAGCGATGGAAAAAGCAGATGAAGAACTGGGACTAACTGCTTTTAGAACTCCGGAGGAATATCTAGCTCTGGACGATTATACGGTTTGGTCAGCTTTGAAAAAATGCACAAAATCTAAAAAAATAATAAATAACTTGGAAAAAAGGAAATTACTAAAGTGCGCATATGAGAGAACTTTCTATGAGAAAGACACAACAGTATCAAATATCTTTGGATTAGAACCTTATAGAACACAGATTCAGAATGATATCGCAAAAATTGCAAAAGTTGATGCAGAAACAGTAATTATCGATGTACCAACTGTAGAATCAGTTCCTTATCACAATTCAGTACTTATGGAATCTATGGAAGTTCCAGTTTTCAATAAAAATCAAATTAATGGAAATAAAGCATACAAACTTACTGAACTATCAAAAATAATTGAAAATCTAAAGGGATTTCTGAACATTTTACGAGTTTATACGATCGAAAAGAACAGACAAAAAGTAGAACAAGCAACAGTAAAAATTTTAGGAAGAGTTCTATAGCTAACAAAAAATTATCTGAAAAAACAATAAATACTAAAATAAAGAGAGCAAGATTTATTCGACTGAATAATAATCTTGCTTGATACTAGCGATAAATGCTCCGGTAGTATAGTCCGGCCAAGTATTCCGGCCTTTCGAGCCGAAGACCCGGGTTCGAATCCCGGCCGGAGCATATGAACGTATTATATTTTTCAAAACATTTAATTTCTTAAAAAAATTGAATAAGAAATTAAGTATAATAATTATGCTCTTCTTAATTCAATAATTTTATTAAATGATAAATTTGAGTTAGAGTTTCTGATAATAAACGGAAAAAGTATAAGAGGGCGTATGTTTTCTCTATTGCAAGCTTGGTGGCATATCACATGAATGTTCCTAAAGAAGTGAAAACATACTGTCCAAGATGTAAGAATCATCAAATTCACTCTGTTAGTCTATATAAGGCTGGCAAAAGACGAGCCTTAGCAGAGGGTGAACGTAGACATGAACGTGCAAAACACGGTTATGGTGGACAAAAATATCCCTTGCAAAGAGAGTTTGCAAAAACAACCAAAAAGCAAACTTTAAGGCTTAAATGCAAAGTTTGCAATTACATGAGACATAAAGAAGGAATACGTTTAACAAAAATGAATATAGTATAAATGAGGAAGTAAAATGACAGAATGGAATAAGCTTATTCCTAAACCACGCAGTAAATTTTGGCGAGTAAGATGCTTAAAATGTAATAATGAACAAATAATTTTCAGTAATGTTACAAATAAAATCAATTGCAATGTTTGCGGAGAAACACTCGCAGAACCTACTGGGGGAAGAGCAAAAATTAAAGCTGAAATTGTAGCTGTTCTCGATTAGGATGATTACTAAAATGTCTGAAAGGAGATCAGAATGGCCTGAGCACGGAGAGTTAGTTATAGCTACTATCGAATCTATAACCACGTATGGTGCTTATGCAAAGCTTGATGAATATGATAAAATGGGTCTGCTCCATATTTCTGAAATTTCTTCTTCTTGGATTAGGAATATCAGAGATTTTGTACGTGAAGGACAAAAAATAGTATTAAAGGTAGTTCGTGTAAAACCAGAAAAAGGTCAAATCGATGTATCCTTAAGACGAGTTACTAGAAGAGAAAGAATTGAAAAAATCAAAATATTTAAAAAAGATAGAAAAGCAGAAACCTTGCTTCGGAATGTTGCTGAAAAAGCAGGCTTATCAAAAGAGGAAGTCTACGAAAAAGCAGGGAGTCTAATAGAAAAAGAATACGGTCTTTACGATGGTTTTGAAAAAGTATTAAAAGAAGGCATTGATGTTTTAACCGAGTTAGGTATTTCAGAAGATTTAGCAAAAATTTTCCTTGAGGTTGCAGAAGAGAGAATCTCAATAAAAATGGTTAAAGTTAAAGGAATTATTGAAGTTCGATGTAAAGAACCTAATGGAGTTAAAATAATTAAAGATTCTTTCAAAAAAGCTCATAAAGCTGAAAAAACAAAGGATACAAAAATACGATTTTATGTAAAGGCAGCTCCAAAATATAATATTGAAGTTTTAGCTGAGAATTATAAACGCGGAGAAGAAGTCTTTCAAAAAATATCCAGTCAGGTTATAGCAAATGTTATTGAAGCTGGTGGACAGGGATCATTTAGAAGGGAAAAATAGTGGTCTGGTTGCTAAGAAAATGCATAAAATGCAAAAGATACACATTAAACCAGAATAGGTGCCCTTACTGTAATCAACCTGTAAAAATACCGCATCCTGCAAAATTTTCTCCTGATGACAAATATATCAAGTACAAGTTGGATATAAAAAAAGAGAAGATAACAACTTGAAAGAAACGTACATTAAAGAGATTAAAAAAGTTGAACTTAAAGATCCAATACTTATTGAAGGGCTACCAGGCTTAGGTCTTGTTGGAAAAATCGCGATTAGATATCTAATTAAAAGTCTAAAAACTGAAAAATTTGCATACTTGTTCTCACCACATTTTCCATATTATGTCCTTGTAAACAATAAAGGGAGCGTTCGTCTTTTGCGTGGAACCTTCAATTTTTGGAAAAATAAGAATGGAAAAAATGATTTAATTTTATTCACAGGTGATAGTCAATCCCAAACTATTGAAGGTCAATATGAAATTGCTGATTGCATGCTTAATTTTTCCCAAAAACACAAAGTTAAAACGATAGTGACGATCGGAGGCTATAGAAAAGAAATTGCAGAAAAGCCTAAGGTATATGTTGCAGCTACTACTTCAAATCTTTTAAATCAAGCTTTAGAGGCAGGAGCCATAGTGGGAAAATCAGGAAGCCCCATTGTTGGTACTGCTGGTTTAATTCTTGGTTTAGCAGGTTTTAAAAAAATAAAGGCTCTTTGTCTGCTTGGTGAAACTCGTGGATATATGCCGGATCCTTTAGCGGCAAAAAGTGTTTTGGAAGTATTAAGAGCAACTTTTGAGGTTGAGTTGGATCTAGACGGATTAAATGAAGAAATTACAAAGGCAGAAACGATGGTAACACGTTTGCAGAAAATTGAAGAAAAAAGAGTCTTACAAGCCGAAGAAATACGTAAAGAGGAGGACAAAAAAACTACTTACATTTCATAGTAAGATATTAGACTAGATAAATGATGCGAGATAATAATTTAGAATATTATGTTTTCTTTAGATTACCCGGTCTAGGTTCATAAATTGTTCCTTCACGCAATAATTGTGAGATCATCTTGTCTGTTTCAAGGCGTGGAATATTGTATTTGTCTTCCAACTCAATAATTAATGCATTTTTATCAACCATACCCGTTTCCTTTTCCATTTCCATCAAAACTGAGAGAACGGAATGAAGTTTATCTCTTACACTTTTGGGTCTTCCAGTCATTATTATGTCAATATCAACTTTATCTAAAGAAACATCTATACCAACTTCTCCTAATGACCTTTGCATTAGATTTATTGCAGCTTTTGCGTCTTCTTCAGTGACTTTTTTTCTCAATGCTACTCTAGCTCTTGCCTCAGAAATACGGATAAGTGATTCGAGTTGACGTGCAGTTATTGCAATAGGAGACCCTTCGCCTTCACTTGCAGAACGCATTGCCAAATAAAAATCTCCAAGTACTTTTAAAGCACCAGAACTAAGTTCAGGCTGTATTGTTTTTGCATAACTTACGTATTTACGAAGTATGTCAGAGCTTATTTCCGGTTCCAAAGGGTGTCCCCTTCGTCTATGAATGTCTAAAATATGTTTTGAAAGCTTTTTATCTGACTCTTTATCTGGAACATCTCTTAAAACAAAAATTAAATCAAACCTTGAAAGAATTGTAACAGGAAGGGAAATGTTTTCAGCAACGGTTCTATGAGGTTCATATCTTCCTAAGGAAGGATTAGCTGCTGCAAGGATAGCAGTTCTTGCATTTAAAGTCGCAACAATACCACCCTTTGCAACGGAAACTGTATGCTGCTCCATAGCTTCATGAATAGCAACACGATCTTCTGGTCTCATTTTATCCATTTCATCTATACATGCTATTCCTTTATCTGCCAAAACTAATGCACCTGCTTCAAGGCTCATGCTACCTCCTTTTTCTCGGACAACTGCTGCTGTTAATCCGGCTGCAGTTGTACCACGTCCTGAAGTGTATAAACCTCGAGGGGCAATTTGAGCTATATACTGTAAAAGCTGAGACTTTGCAGTTCCGGGATCGCCTATAAGAAGAGCATTCATCTCACCTCTCACATTAATATCTGGAAGAGCCTTTGAAACGCCTCCAAAGAGAAGATACATAATTGCTTCTTTTATATGCCCATAACCATAAATCGAAGGAGCAATTGATTTAATAATCTTAGAATGCACCTCCGGATCTTTTGCTATTTGGAGTATCTTTTCCTCTTCTTCTAAAGAAGCAGGTGTTGCTTCAGGTTCTTTACCCAAAATTTCTATTGAGTTAGCATCCAAATGCAAAATAAAAGTACGCAATTTCCCTATTCCAGGTCTTGAGGGAGCAAAAGCACGAACTAATCCGACAAGAGAAACATGATCACCAGGTCTAGCAAGATCAACTATTTCACTTCCAACCAACTTAACATTTAGAGTACGAGGAAGTTGACCAGGAGGAAGATCCTCAGGCCGTTCTTGTAATCTCAGATCTTGGGAATCTATAAAAGAAGATTCATCCTGAACAAATTCAAAAGGGCCTTTCTGTCTGCAAGACTGATCTCCACATTCAAAAGGAGCCCGAAGAAAAGGGCCTGATTGATCTACTTTAGTTACTGTTCCACATCGTTTACATTTAAAAGATGCCTTCATAACCATAGGACGAACTGGTGTAGCCCTAACTACAATACCTTCAACCATGACTAATTTGCCAAGTTGCTTTGAACCTAACTTTCGTAACTGCTCTTTTTCCAAAAGTTGAATTATTCTAACTATAACTTTATCAATTTTCTGAGAATATTCTAAATCTTGTATCTCAAGTTGATTGAATGCTGCATTTCCAGCATATTGAAGATAATCATCTGGTTTCTCCATTAAATTTTCTGCAAGTTGCTGATCAAAAGCAAATAAATCTTCAAAAACAACGGTTATTGATTCTTGACCTGTTATCGCTAGCTGGGATATTTTATCACGATACTTTTTTTTCTTAAAAAAATCAAGAAACTGTTCTTGTGGATCAACTGCTTCTAGCTTACTAGCCATATTTAATTTGCCCCTTCAAGATTTAAGATATGTTCTTTCCAATTATTTATTATTCGACCAAGTTTCTGATAGATAAAACGTTCTTCATGAGCTAATTTTTTAAGAAGAAAATCGGTTTGATTTGGACCTGAAGAAAGAGTAACGATTTTTTTTAACCTCAAATTGATAATATCCCATGCAAGATCTTTTGCTTTATCGTATTCTCGGTTTTTTTCCGGATAGAGAGTCAACTCATCTTTAGATTTAACTAAATATCGACGAAGTTTTGGATAAAATCCTTCTGGAAGTTTTGAGATCTGCCCAGCTATCTGGTTTCTTTCTCTCCACTTTATTTTATAAAGTTTAGATGTATCTAGATCATCATCTGTAAAATGAACTATATTTGATTTGGCAAGTTCTCTTGCTATCCAATAATAAATTTCATACTCATTTCCTTCTTTAAAGGGACCGATAGATAATCCTGTGAGTTTGATTTCTGGATGATCAGAATCAGCAATAACTTTTACCAAAAGATTTTCATAACAAAAGTCTAATTTCTTAATCTTTTTCATTATGGAACTTGCCTTCTTCCTTATTAATAGGACTCAAATAGTAGTAGCATGATATAAGATGAGCAGTTTAAAGATTTAGATAAAATTCAAAGATAATTTAAGTTTAGGAAATTCTGCTCTTACTCAGCTTATTAGGGCCAAAGCCCTCTAGTATTAATTGCATCAGCAACCTTTCCTACTCCTAACATCAATGCTGAGGTTCGTAAATCACTTCTCTCCTTTTTCGATAATTTTTCGACTTCATGAAAAGCTTTGATAACTTGATTTACAAGCCTAGTACTTACTTCATTTAATGACCAATGGGTTCTAGTAAGGTTTTGTACCCATTCGAAATAACTAACAGTTACTCCTCCTGAATTAGCTAAAATATCAGGAATTAAATAAATTCCTTTTTCATAAAGTATTTGATCAGCTTTAGGAGTTGTTGGACCATTTGCTCCTTCAGTTACAATCTTACTCTTAATTTTATCAGCATTTTTTTCAATAATTTGGTTCTCCATTGCTGCAGGTATAAGAATATCACAAGTTGAAGTAAGAAGATCGTCATTTGTAATATTTACACACTTCTTAAAATTAAGAACTGAGCCTGTTTTGCTTTTATGCAAAAACAATTGTTCAGGATTTATTCCATCCACACAAAAGACACCTCCAGAAGAGTCGCTAACAGCAACAATTTTGCAGCCCATCTTGTGCATAACACTAGCAATATTATAACCTACGTTCCCAAAGCCTTGTATGGCAATTTTGGCATTTTTTAATTTTAATCTAACTTTTTTTGCCGCTTCTCTCGTACAAATTGCTACACTATTAGCAGTTGCACATTTTCTACCTTCAGATCCACCAATTGCTATTGGCTTTCCAGTAACACTTTCTGGAACGCTATAGCCTCTTAATTGACTATAAGTATCCATAATCCAAGCCATCGTTTGTTCATTTGTATACAAATCAGGAGCAGGTATATCTCTATGAGGACCTAGATAGTCAAAGATTAAACTAGTATATCTTCTAGTTAATCGTTCCAATTCTTTATTTGACATTTCTTTTGAATTACAACAAATACCACCTTTTGCACCACCATAAGGCAGATTAGCAATAGCGCACTTCCAAGTCATCAACATTGACAAAGCAGTAACTTCATCCAAAGTTACATTTGGATGAAATCTGATACCTCCCTTAAAAGGTCCTTTCACGTCCCAATGTTGAACTCGAACTCCTTGAAAAACGCCAACATTGTTATCATCTCTTTTTATCGTTACTGAAACTAAAATGGCTCTTTTAGGTTCTTTAAGAATTTCATATATGTTCTTATCCAAATTCAGCCTTTCGGATGCCAGTTTCAATTGATCTAATGCAAGATTCAAAACTTTGGAACCTACCATAAATTGCCCTCAATATGAAAAGTGGCAGATTAATGCTATTAAAAATTACTACTTTTTGTTAATTATAGCTTATTTTATTAATTAATTGATTTCAACAAGTCGTGCTAATCCTTGTTTTACTAATAATTCTGCATTCTTAATTGGTAAAGAAGCTAAATCTTCAGCTAGAAAGGGACCATACAAATTCATATCTGAGCCAATTAAGCTAGGAACATCCTCTAAAAATCTTATTATAACCCTTTTTTCAGATTTGGTAAAATCCATTTTTAAATCAGAACCTTGAAAAATATTTTTTCTTAATAACTGATACTCCTTAAAAAATGATTTAAAGAAAGAAAAAACCTTTTTTTCTTCATTCGATAATCTAGATAAAGGCAATTCAATCCCAGCTTGTACTATTTTAATAAGCTTATTGTATCTGACAGAAAGTAATTCTTCAATCATGCAGGTTGTATAGTCAAGCTCATGTTTTAAAAGAGAGGATGTAACTGATTTTTCACTTTGTTCATCATTTTTTTCTCTAAGAGTTCTTATATAAGCTGACAATTTAGCAAAAAAATCTAAGTTTAGAGTTGCTAATTCTTCTTTTTCAATTTCATATTTCCAGACATTAAAAAGTTCATCATACATCTTTTACACCAATTCTGCTCTTTCTTTACAAATAAGTAGAATAGCAGCTGCAGTTGGAAGTTCAACGATTTGATTTTCATAAGGACCAAACATTTTATCACCTAATGTAAAGTAAGGAACATTAGATACTAAGACTTTTATATTCCCACCTTTAAAAGCAACTGCTTCTTTAAATGGATCAAAAGAATCAATGTTGATAATAGGGAATTTAACTTTTTTTAAGCCAGTTTTTCCATGTAACGAATTATTCATCCTAATTAAACGATGTATATCAGTGGTGACTACAGTATCTATTTGAGAGGATTCAAGATTCTTAACATAAAGAAAGAGTTTTTTCCAGTTAATAGAGTTCAATGCTTGAATACCCTCCCACATTCCATCTTGTACACAACGATCCATAATCAATTTTTTTTCTTCAATAATTAGATCACGTTTTAAATTACGAATAATCCCAGCTTTTCGCAAATCGTCGTTTGTTGCATTCGAAAGAAAATTCAGTAATCCAATTTTAAGTCTCTTCTGCCAACCAATATTACTCAGATGAAAACTCCGAAGTGAATCCCCCCTTTTAAGATTTAACAAATCTATACCAAGTCCAGTAATGTAATCGGAAATTTCTTTGCGGGCAACTGTATCCAGATTTTTAATGGAATTATTTTCTACATGAACATGATATCCACGATGACCAGAAAAAAATAGATGTATTTCCTCTTCGGAAAAACCAAAATCTTCATTTAGGAAACTAATTAGTTTTTTTGTTTCTTTTTTAGCAGAATCTATACAAATTTTACAAGGCCAAGTGTTAATTTTAATCCTCTTTTTCTTACATTCGGGACATTTATCTGGTGAAACTCCTTGTCCTATATACCCGCATTCAATACAATACCAGATGTCGTGCAACTTATCACATGATGTTACTATATGATCAGAATCTATATCAAAAATTAAATCTGAACCAAGCCATCCTTTTTGACTCATTTTAGCCTTTGGTGCTTCATAATAAGCACCAGACCTGTAAATATCAGAAGGCGCATTTCTGCTAAGAAAAATCAGAAGATCATCAGGATTTTTAAAGCATTTGTGTCTAATCACATGTCCACCAATAAAAAAGAAACCAAATTCTCTTTGATTGAAATTGGAGATTATGGGTATTGAAAAACTGGTGCTATTGTAATACTCGTAAAAAGCATTATTAACAAAAGCTTGAGAAAAACTTGTCATTTTCAGCACCAGCTAATTAATGGATTAAATGATGTCATTTTCTAAATTTAACCATTAACTTTTTCATTTAAAATAATTAAGTAATGCATTAGATTTTTAGTTTGGTAGTTTGAATTATTTCGCTAATTTGAATCCTGATATATAGAATGGACAGAATTTCAGTCTGTTTCAATTCTTGGCGCTAGGAAGAAAATCAATTTTCCTTGCTTGGCTTGCTGAAAATCAATTCTAATAGGCATATCAGTCGAAAACTCAAGAGTGGCAATTTCAGAAGTAGCTGAAGCTGCTTTAATAATTTCAGAAAGATAGCTCAGACTAAAAGTAGCTTTTGAAGCTTCTTTTGTCTCTAAATCCAATAAGGTTTCACTACCTTTTTGAAGAGTTATCTTTGCACCCATTAAATCACCAGAAGCTATAAACAATAATTTATCTGAATCAGCCTCGATTCTAACATGATCGCTCACTAACTGAGCATCATCTATTGCTTGACTCAAACCTTGTGTTGTAGTTTTCGCTTTTACATTAAAATCAATTTTAGGAGTAGGAACTTCTTCCTCAACCGCTTCTAAAGTTGGCATTGTAAAACTGCGCTTGTATTTTCCAGTGACTACTATTTGTAACTGACCAGTCTTTTCATCCAAAGATAAGTTAACAGCTTCACTTTTACCAGCTCTTCTGAGCAATTTCAAAAGCTCACTTATATTTATACAAATTTTTGAAGGCGAAACACATTCATATTCTTCAAAAATTGTTTTTGGCCATTCAAAATCAATCATTGCAACCCTTGAGGGATCCATAGCTCGCAATTTCAATCCTTCTTCATCTATTTTAAAAGTAGCTTCATCAATAAGAATAGATATTGCATTAGCCATGTCTCTTAGAAGTTTAGCTTCGGATATTTTGAGTTTAAATATTTGGTTCACACCTCTGATGCCTACTCAATGGGCAAGTAAACATATACTCTTAAGCATAATGCTCATAGATAAAAATATTCTTGATAGAGTTTTAAGTTCCAATAGAATGAATTCGAATTTTGAATCAAATTATATTGATCCGACTCCAGATGCAATAATATGGGCAATACGGACAGGTTCAGGCATATTGCTCCTAGTTGAAGTTAACCTAATTATTTTTTTGGCATCATAATCGCTTATTCCAATTTTTTGGAAAAAAATTTTTGATCTATTATCTCTACTAATAGTTTCAAAAATTTTTCCGGCTGCAAGAAGCGCATTCCATCTCTCTTCAAAAGAAGGAAGTTTTTTCATCCCAGTCCTAATGGATGAAAAAACAGGTTTTTTTCGGATAATAGAAAGAACAGGCAATTTACTGATTATGTGGAGCTGTTTAATATTTACAACATTAAATCCTCCAAACATTATTCCATTCAACATAACCAGCCGCAATTGCCTAAAATTGGGCAATTTAGAAATCATTGAACAGATATTTTCTGTAGCATCAAGACCATCAATGGTTATCTCAGTTCTTATTACTGTTTCTAACCAATATCCACCCCTAAAAACTACACCAATCACCCCAAGTCTACCTTGTGATTTAGGTTGAAAAGACATATCGTCTAAACCAATAATTCTGATCTCAGTTTTAAATTGACTATAGAATTTCAAGAATACCCTTCCAAGATTATTAACATATTCTTATGAGTTAAATTTTGAACAAACACGTTATTTTCATTAAATATCATCAAGATAATTCTACACGATTTTCTTTTAAAAATTATGAGTTAGAGCCTTTATCAAATTAAATTAACTTCACAATTTTTATATTTAATTATCGAAAAAAATAGAGAGAGCAAAAAAATAAAATATCAAAATAAGAGAAGTTCAGATCTAAAAAAATCACTTTTCTAAAGCTTTATCTAATTTATTCTTGAATTCATTATTTAATTTTAGAGCCTCATTCACAGCTTTAATAAGTGCTACTTCAGGCTTTGAAGCCCCGTTCATTCTTACGTAAAATATAGCTTTTGTAACTAATGGATGAGGGACATCATATCCTGCAAAATCAACGTTTTTATTTTCTAAAAGTTTTTTTTGCAAGAGATTACAGAGAGTGTGACCAGCCCCTTCAAGCTCTATCTTTATTTGGTTTTTTGATTTTGATAAAATATTAATTTTCATTTTTCATTCCATACCATTTTTTAAATTACATCATTTCTTTTCCATAATCCATCGCAAATTTTCTTCTTTCAATATTTCCACAATTTGGACATCGCATGTTATATCGTTTTGGTTCTAGTAAATTAGAACATCTTGAGCAAAAAGCATACAGAACTCCCAATCCAATATCTTTTGTCGATAAGTGATAGGCTTTATTTTTGATACTAATTACTTTTGCCCGAAGTACATCACCTGGTTTACAAACATCTGACATTGATTTAACATATCTCTCCTGAACATCAGAAATGTGAAAAATCCCAGTAAAAACTCCAGAAATAGCTTTTGAACCCACTTTAAAAATTCTAACAATAACATTATCAGTTTGAGCGTTTCCCACCTGTCCAACAATAACAGAGGACATTTT
>LFWW01000047.1 GCA_001273385.1 miscellaneous Crenarchaeota group-6 archaeon AD8-1
TACTTTTGTTAAACCTTTTAGTGTATGTAACAATAAATCTTGAAGTGCAGCGACTTCAGGGGTTTTTCCACAAACACCTAAAATGGTGCATCCTTGTCCTTTGGCTGTTTGTTCGCATTGATAACAGAACATTTGTTTTTGACTCATAATTTTACCTAGTTCATGAATTTAGTAGGATAAAGATATAGGTATTGTCCCGAATATTTAAGGGATTTACTTAGTAAGCTTTTAAAAAATGAAAAAGATTGATCAACGAATTAGGCTTTTCAGCAAGATTCAAGCTTTTCTATTAAAATGGTGCTCTATTAGTCTTCGCATACCGCGCCTAATAATCTCTGATAACGTGGAAGGGCTTATTCCCATTCCTAGGATATTCAAAAAAGCCGCTTTTGTAAGCAATCCAGAAAATTTTCTCCTGCTTCACTGTTAAAAACTCTCTTTGCGATTCAAATTTTCGCATGCTAAATACTGTTACCTTAAATCCTGCCTTCTCCATTTTGGAAACGATTTTCTGATAAGCCTCAAAACTAGGCACCATAAAATTATACATAATTGTAGTACCTTCACTACTTTTTCCTGATACTAAAAAAGCATCATAAGATAATATAGAATTACAAACTTCACAACCTTTGCTCTCTAGCCAAACAGATTTTTTGGTGCCGCTTTTGCTGCTCAAGACAAGTTTTTTTAGCTCAAAGGATGGATTTTTAATCTGTTTTAAATCTTCAGGATCCAACTCAATAAGATGCTTAACCGAGTTTTTGATCGATCCTCTAACATCAACTACTTTGAGGTGCTTTAGTCCAAGAGATCTAAATTTCTTAACTATTGCACAATTTTGGTTTTCCACTTCCAAAACTACATGGAACGGATTTCGCCACAAATCTGTCATATCTATCAAACTTCGAGCTAACTATTGATGAAATATATTAAGAATATTTTGCAGCTAAACAATTACCATATTTGCCTCATAGATGACAAAAACTTTCACTAATTTCTCTTCCCAATCTGATATCAAGACAAGATATTTATTGCACAAACTTTTTGTGTTTTTATACATTGCAGAAAATTCATTAATCGTAGTCTGCAAATAGGACAAATGTTTAAGAGAGAGTTAAACTTGGGCAAGCAACATCCTCGGATTATAAGAGAGAAAAAAACCATAGACAAGATGGTTCACATATATTGCAAATCTCATCATAACATAAAAAGCAATCAATTATGTGATGAATGCAATGAGTTTTTAGAATATGCTTTCATTAGGTTGGACAAATGTCCATTCCAAGAAGAGAAATCGACCTGTGGAAAATGTGTAGTACACTGCTATCAACCTCAGATGAGAGAGAAAGCGAAGAAAATCATGCGGTATTCAGGTCCAAGAATGCTTTTGCACAGTCCTATTTTGGCTCTACATCACTTAATTGATGGACGCAAGAAACCTCAAACACTTAAAGAAGTTAAGGAAAAAAAGTCCAAGAAATCCAGTTAGCAAGACAGCTTTTTCGAGGTTGATTCATTTATTTTTCTTCAACGCATTTTTGCTCTAAAGAAACAAGTGATACTCATTGAATATCAAACTTAAAGCATGGATAGTTTCATTAATTCTGCAGGGACAAGCAGAGGAAGCCCTTGAACTTCTCGCAAAGAATTACAAAGTGAATACTCCTAAGATTCAAGTAGGGTTGCCTAAAGGGCATAAAGCAAAAGCGTTTGGTTGCTATACAACCAAGAACGCTACGATATTTGTGCTTAACAGTGATATAATGGTTAATCCATTTGTTATTCTACATGAATTTTACCATCACATTCGCACTTCAATAGATAAGAAACATAAAGGTACAGAAAAAAAAGCTAATAGATTTGCTATAGAATTCATTGAAGCGTATAAGGCAATGTCTAATCCTCAAAACAACACGTAATACTCGTCTACTCATAGGATATCTTTAAACGCAGTTTTTCGCCGTTAGAATCATACACTGCTACGTCTTCTTTGCTGGAGAAAGGGAACCCCACTATCATTAATATTCGCCCAAAAAAATGATTTAAGTCCAGATTTGACGGATTTATGTTCCCTGAAGGGTGCGAGTGAACCGTACCTACAACTGAAAAATCCATTGGTAGCATATGAAGGGGAATATTCGCGAAACCTTGTCCATAAGTAGCTAAAGGCGGAACAACAAGATCTGATATTTGAATCTCGTTTTTAATTTTTTTGCCCTGAAGAAGCAAAAAAGTTTCCTTCGGGTAAAGACAATTTGCCCCTTCAAAAATCGAATCTAGAAGTTCAGCACTTATACAAACAACAAGGTTTTTTTGCATATATACCACCTTTGATTCCTTGGTAATTACCTTTGCTAGTAAAACTTTCTGCAAGAGCTTAAAATAAAGAATATTTAATTTAAACATCGATTAGATAAAGAAAAAGGCTCAAAACAGCCATTAAAAGCTTTAGATAACATAGGCAAATTCCCACTTCCACTATCGAATATATAGACTAATTAAGCAAAAATTTATAAAACAAGTTCTCGAAAAGACACATGCCGGAAAAGACCTCTACTTGGTTTGTAAACTTCTTCAGGTTTTTTTGTGGGAAGTTTCCAAACTGTTCCGTTTATGGTTTTAGGATGGATATCGGGTAAATTCTGTTTTATGGCGTTGATTAGTTGAGAAGTTCGCATTCCTTGAGGGGCAGTTTTAAGAAGTTCAATCGCTTTTGTCTCAATCTTTTCTTGCTTTGTTGTCATAATTTGTGAATTACGAAATGTTACATTTAACTTTGATGCAAAAGGCGAGAGCTAGAATTTTTATTCCTTTCAGGGGGCAGATGTCACCCGCAAAACCTATTTTTTAGGGTTAAAATTTATTTTTCTCTCTCTTTCAACGCTTTAGATTTTAGAAAGAAAAACGAGAATAAGCCAAGAATAGGCAACCCATAGATGCCAAGCCCAAAAGAGAAAATTAAATCACTAGGATTATAGAAATAAGTGGTGAAAAAGTTCTGAATACCTATAATTCCATGGAGATAAGCTGCTATCCAAACGCTTTTTGATTTGAAAACTGCAAGTCCCAATATAATTGACATTAGAATAGCTCCAATCGTATAAACAATTATGCCCAAAACAAGATTATCTGAGTAAGGCCCTTCCAAAATTATCATTGGTATATGCCAAAGACTCCATACTAAACCAACCAAGAAAAAAGCTCTAAATTGACTGAATTGTATTGAAAGGTTGTCTTGAAGGAAAATTCTCCAACCATACTCCTCGCCAAAAAGCTGTGGAAACGAAAGAATAGGACCAAGGAAAATTGTAGCCAACCCCAACAATAAAGCTCCCAATTCCACAGGTTCATTTGGAGGGTTTCCAAGACCAAAAACCCAGTTCAATACTGTGCTAAGCAAGAAATAACCAACGAAAAATAAAGTAAATAACAGGTAATATCTTGGTCTTCCAAAAGATAGTTTATCAGCTTTGAGTTCTTTTCTAGAACCAGACTTGAGATTCCAAAAAAATACAAGAGCAATCCAGCCTATTATAAGAACAAGACCAGCCAAGTTAAGAAAGCTCAGGGCTAATATTGAACCAAGATTTTCAAAGGAATCCAGCTGAATAGAAGTCAGGTCAATAGGGTTAACCAACCACACTACAAATATCAAAACAAAAATAATCGATAAAACAAGAAAGTAATACAATAAAATTCTGGACTTTCTCTGATAAATTTTTGTTTTAAAGACAAATAGATTTAGAATTATAGCAGAAAATGCTGGAATAATCATCTGAACCCTTGTCGCTAATCTGAGTAATTCAATACTCTCTGAAATTATATCATAGTTCAACCACATAACAAAGTTGAGAAGGAAAGTTAAACTAAAAGTTAAAAAAAGAAAAGCGAGAGTTTGTTTTTTCAAAAAATTCGAAGTAATTATCTTATTTTTCAATTCTTTTTCAACTGATTTCTCAGCCAAAACAAACGCCACTATTCATACATATTAAAATTATATATTTTATTAACTATTACGAATCATATGAGATTTATATTTTTATATTTTGAATTATTTGAAATTATAAATTTTTAAAATTAATCTTAATTATTTTGGCACAAAATTTTCGACTAAGAAAATGATTTGGAAATTAAATTTTATTTCGCATACAAAAACATCCCCAAAACACAGTTTCCAAATTTCATTATAAATCGTTACATACAATTTCCTGTTTGAATCCAACAGCAAGATCAAATTTGTTTAATTCCAGATTTTTATCCCAGAAAGAGTGAAGATGTATGATACAAAACCAATTTTTTTCTACAAAAAATTTTATTCTTATCAAATATTTAATTGAGTTTTTACCAAGATTTTTAAACCATTCTTTCAATATTGGGAAAAGAGTAAGAATGCAATTTCTTGTTCGTGAAATGCTTATAGACGAAAAAGATGCAGTGAAAAAGTTCTTTGCAAGGAACTTGGGAATAGTAAACAGGATTGTTTTTGAACTCTCATTCGAAGAAGCACAAAAAAGCGCCAAAAACCAGAAGGGAGGCACATTAATTGCAGAACATAATAACGAAATTGTTGGAACTGTTTCAATAAAAATCCAACACATAAAAGGCGAACCTACAGGGTATATTGACGCCTTAGCAACAGATAAAAAATATCGCAGAAAAGGGATTGCTACATCATTAGTAGAGAATTCCATCTCTTGGCTTGAAAAAAAGGGCTGCAGAATTATTTATGCAACTGCTGATAGATATAATTCCTCGTCTTGGAACACTTTCATTCATAAAAGGTTTTCAGTCTATGAGATACCATGGCAACTTAAAGACTACGGATTAAACTTTATACGTTTGTGGTTCCAAGAATTCCATTTTCTTGGATTTGGAACCTTCTTCCTAAAAAAGGGTCCACAACTCAATAAAGATACTGAGGCGAGGGAGATTTGGCATCTTACAGGTGCGATTTTGGGTGTTTCTATTGCATGGTGGATACAGGCGTTAATTGGAGGAGCACCATTATTGCTGTTTCCCCTTTATTTTGTAGTCATCACTTTAAGCATTCTTAGCCATGAACTTTCACAAAGATTAGTTTGCAGGAAACTAGGATTAAAAGCAACTTTCAAGGTTTGGGGTTCAGGAATCTTGGTAAATTGGGTTTTTGCAATAATAGGTGGTTTCTTTCCAGCTTATGGCTCTACTTATATTAAACAAATCGATTGGTATTATAAAACAAAGGATAAAACTGGAATTATATTTGCTGTTGGTCCGCTGATTAGCTTGTTTTTTGCTATGGGTTTTTTTAGTGTATATGTTTTGGCAAGTGAGGTTTTGTTGATCTCATTAGCAAGGACAGGTTATGTTTTGAATCTGTTAATTGTTATTTTTAACCTTATACCATTGCAAGCTGCTGGTGGATTTGTTTGGGATGGAAAAAAAATTTTGAACTGGAATAGAAATGTTTGGTTATTTTTATGCGTTGCAACTATTATTTTAATAATTATTGACATAATTCTTTAGTAAATTTTTTTTCAGATTTACAATAAATTTTAAATATACAGTGAACCAGTGGGGATTTCTATACCTGCTAGAGTGGAGACATCACCTGCACAATGATCGCTTTTTTCCAATTAAATTTAAAAACTCACTTCGAAATTGAAACCTAGCCATCTATTTTTTCCAATGTTTTGAATTAATCTTAAAACATAGAAGAAAAAGATTAAAATTCAGTACCAAACCCAAATCGCCAATAGAAAAAGATTATAAGGCAAAAGGGTGAAACAAGGCTTTCATGAAAGTATTTCAATGGAATAATATTGTAGCAGGATTGCTCGTCTTAATGTTCGCTCTCATCTTGGCTATTGATGCCCTTTTGGTAACATGGGGACACACGGGAATACCCTTATCGGGCAATGATGTCAAAGGCATAACAGGTCTTACTTTCATAATAATCGCTGGGTTCATTCTTGTTAAAGCAAGAGAAAACAAATAGAATACATAGACAACAACATTAGAAGCAAAAAACTTCATAGAAAAACGATTTGAACACTTCATAGAACTAGACGGAATATAACTATTCAAAAACATAAATAACCCCTTTTTTTGATTAAAATTTATTTTTTAAGATTCGAATTTTTCAATAAACTTTACATCATACATATGCCTTATTTATTTTGGGTATAGCCATATGGTTCTCCCTTTCTACATATTAATTAATGCTGAAAAGGGACAAGGTGACTATGTTGCTCAAGAGGCAGAAAAAATCAAAGGAGTTAAAATGGCACATCATGTCACAGGATCAGTTGACGTTATTCTCTATGCAGAAGCAGATGATTTTTCAGACATAAGACGCGTCCGAGGAGCAGTATTTGACATTCAAAAAGTAGTTCGTACCGAAACAGCGTTACATGTTTAGACCAAAATGTGGAATAACTAATCGGGTCTACTTCACGGTTTTTTAGTATTAACGCTATTTTTATATAATGTCATAATAATTAGCTTTTTTTTATTTTAACTGAATGTTACTAATGAAAAATGTTTTAAAAATAGCTTATTTTCGAAAAAGAGCATATATTCGGGGATTTAAACCCAAACCAGAGAGAGATATCAACCGTACTAAATTCTAATTTTCTCAAATTGAAAATATCTTTGTATTGACTTTTTTAGGTTCTATTTCGTATAATTAAATATCAATAAAATGTTAGAATATTAAAAAGAAGATACCAAAATAATGCATATGAAAAGTTTACTTATGTTTATGATAGTGTGACCCATAAAATGAGGATTGGATATCCATGTATTAACAGAGGAATCGGGTGTAAGGCTGCTAAAACCTTCAGACTTAAGTCCTATTCAGAAGAACGCCTAAAACAGACGGTGGAAAATAATCTTAATTGTCTAAAGCAAATCCTAAAATTCAATCTTGTAAATAATTTGTTTTTTTTTAGAATAACTTCTGATTTGATTCCTTTTGCTTCACATCCAGTAAATAAGTTCAATTGGCAAGAGCATTACAGGTCAAAGTTTGTAGCTATAGGGGGTTTTATCACTTGATCTAATGGAGCTTGATACCTCATCAAAGATACAAATACATGTTGGCGGGGTTTACGGAGACAAGAAAAAGAGTATCCAAAGGTTTGTTGAGAGGTTCCATAATCTGGAAAACTCGCTAAGGCGCAGATTGGTGATTGAAAATGACGATATATCGTACAACGTGAATGAATGCCTGCAGATAAGTAAGCAAATCCAAATTCCAGTCTTATTTGATGTGTTTCACCACCAGATAAACAATTCAGGATCTATAAAAGAAGCGTTAGAGCTATGTGCAAAAAGTTGGGATTTGGAAAGAGATGGAATTCCAATGATAGACTATAGTTCCCGAAATCCAGCTGGGTCTCGGCGAAACCATGCTGATTCAATTGATCTTGAAGATTTCAAGTGTTTTCTTGCCCAAAGTCTTCAGTTTGATTTTGATATAATGCTGGAAATTAAGGATAAAGAAAAAAGCGCAATCAACGCTATCAACTTTGCGATGAGAGATCTGCGAGTTCAAGAGTTCTTTGAGTCTTTATGTTGATCAAGAATTTGATCTTAAACTCATTTTGCTCAGATGAGATCAATATGGTTTACAGATATTAAAAGAGGAATCCTTTTGTACAGTTGTCACTACACAATAATGCACAGTTTGGTATGGAAACTCTTTTATTACGTTTTTTTGCATCTTTTTCTCGGAGACAAAGCAAGTGTCAAACCTTGTTTCCAGATGTGGGATTGATTGTAGTGCTTGTCCTTGGGGACCTTATCCACGGAAGGACATGACTGCTGAAGATTTTGAAATCTTTAGGAATAATGCTAAGAGGATTCTAGGGTACATGCCAATTAAGACGCCGTGCGTGACTTGCCAAACTCCAGATACTGAGATTCCCAAAGAATCAAGGTTACCTAATAAAAAATGTCTAATACGCAGATGTGTAGACAAAAATGGAGTGACAAACTGTGCTTATTGTTCTCGGTTTCCATGTGAAACGTTAAATGAAACCGCGGGAGCTTGGAATCGTGAGACTGTTGAAGCGCGTATAGGTGAGTCGATTTCTGAAGAGGATTATCATTTATTTGTGGAGCCTTTCGAGGGAATAAGACGATTAGAGGCTCTGCGTGCTTCGATAAAGCCAGATGAGATTGTGGAACCTAAAAAAGTGTCAACGTCTCGGAAAAGAATCGATAATTTCCCAGAGAATCTGCCCTTCTCCAAGGAAGAGTCAGCTTCTTTCAAAGCGGTTTACATGTTGCTGAAAACTTTGAATGAATGTTCATTGGAAATGAAGGATACTGACACGTTTGCGCAAAAACACAAACTTGAAAACCTAAGAGCCCATGTTCTAAGGTTTCTATGGATAGTTGGAAGTTGCGGTAAACTCGAGAACGAGAAAAGGCCTTATATTGTGATTGAAGCGGGAAAATATTTGGCTAATCGAGGCAGCGAGAAGAGACTAGCGATTTGGTCTTTTGTGCGAAACGCTATTTTCAATGTTTTATCCGAAGTTGGGGTGTGTTGCGAGCGTATTGCGTTGAAAGGAGTTAAGAAAAAAGATTTAACGACTGGCACGGGTTATCTTCGATACAAAGGTTGGGCTATTAAAATTTTTTTTGAAGAAAGGATTGGTGGTGCGGCAACTCTTAAGGCATTTCAAAAGTATACAGTAAGGTTAGCCAAAAAATATGGTAAGAAGGCATTCAAGCATTTCTCAACTGTAAAAATGCAAATTCTCACTGAAAATTGATTTTTAAGAAAAGAGATTTAGTATTTTTAGCAATTTCTTTCTATTTTTTAATTTTTCAAATTCATCCTGTTTGAATTTACCGAGCAATCCCTTATCAGTTTCAATTCAGATTTGCTTCTCTGCCTGAATGGAGATATCACTCGCAAAATCCCCATTTTTTGTTGAATCTTATTTTCCTCCTTCTTTGAGAATTGTACGTTCCAATTATAACGCTAAAGATAAATGAACATATTTAAAAGTAAAGGGTGTTATTTAGTCAAGCTTACAAAGGTGAAAGCTTTGCCCGAAACAGTATATGGAAGAATAAAAAACTATCATAAAGGCATCAGAACACAATCTTCAAGCGAATGCTTAATTCAATTTGCACATGCTGATTCAGCAGCTCAGGCAGGACAACTCATAGGTCAAAAAGTGGTTTGGAAGGGAAAAAACAAGAAGCATATTGGTAAAATTGCAGGTTTACATGGTAAGAAAGGTGTTGTGAGAGTGAAATTCAATAAGGGAGTACCAGGTCAGGCGCTAGGAACCACAGTCGAATTAATTTTTTTTCGATCAAATGATAAATTCAGATAATTGATTTAGGACGAGAAACAAAATAATCTTTGTATTTAAAAAATGGCTTTCCATTAAATAAGTATCAATAATTAAACCAATTCTATTTAATGGGTTTATTAACTTGTATGCAAAGTTCTAAGTGATGTTCGGTGTCTCCAAAAGGCGCAGAATATTCCATAGAATCGAAAAAAAAGGAGTGAAAAAAATGACAGAAGAAACAACAAAACCTATTCAAAAAACAGAAGAGCCTAAATCCCAGCCAGTAGCTGAAAACCAAGAAAAATCCATGCCTAAAACAACCCCCAAAAAACCAGAGACAAGCAAAAAATCCACAAAAAAACCAGAGGTAGTGTTCATAGGAAACAAACCCCCCATGAGCTACGTGATGGCCGTTATTACCGCATTTTCTTCAAATGGAACAAATGAAATCACGCTTAAAGCTAGAGGCAGATCAATAACCACAGCTGTTGATACAGCAGAAATAACCAGAAGACGTTTCTTAAAAGACCTCACAGTCACAACCATAGCTATAGGAACAGAAGAAATGCCCCCCAGACAAGGCCAAGACAGAGCGAGAATGGTTTCAACAATGGAAATAAAATTGGCTAAGAAATAGAATAGTTACTCTAGCAGGGATTAATTTTCCCAAATATTTTTTGTTTCCCTAAAATTCAGCATATAAAAACAAAAAAGTCACCAAAAAACCAGTTTTTCCAATTTTAATATTGATTCTTTTTATTTTTATCTAATCAAAATCCAATAGTCCTGTTGTTATCCACCTAAAAGGCCAAAAAAGTTTGAACCAAGGATTTGCATTCCTGGCAGAATGGAAATATCACCTATAACTCCCTTCTTTTTTCAAGAAATTCATAATTTGCTTATGATTAAAATTATAGATAATTTTTTTTAATTCTACAAATATATAGAATTAAGCAGTAGTAACGATCATTTGTCTAATAAATTTAATATAATATAGTCAATTATACATAATATTTATATTTAAGATGATAAATAGCTAAAATGATTGTGAAGAAAATGAAAAGTAAATTAATCATAAGTAGTTTAGAACAAGAAAAATATTTCGATAGTGTTTTTGAAAACATTCCTACTTCTAAAAATAAAAAAACTAATGGTTTAATCAATCAAAAAGATATAGTAAAAATTTACTCTAAAAATGGAGAACTTCACCTAATCTTGCAAGATAATAACTTTAAATTAAATGAAATTAAGATGTCTATGAGAGAAGAAGCAAAAAAACCTCTGCTTCTAAAAAGAATATAACAAACATAATAGCAAAAATAGAATAAGGAATTAAAATAGTCAAATAAAAAGTATACAAAAGCATCCCCAAAACACAGTTTTCTAAACAAAATAGACCAATTATGTATTTAGTTTCATAAAAACAAATATCAAAAGTACTGGTTGAATCCATCCACCAGTCAAAATTAGCATTTCACCCGCATCATCTCCCATTTGTTTTCTTTTCCATAAATAACTTCAGAGGCGCAAACCAAATCGCACTCAAAATTCTTTATAAAGTAAGCTTATCGCGGCTTTTACTGAGTGTATGCAAGATTTTCTATCTCCACAGGCTCTATGGAATCCGCTGGTGTGAATCCAAATATTTTAGAGTAAAAGAAAAGTTCAGCCTCAAGACTTCTCTTAATATTTTCAGCTTGCCTAAATCCATGCTGTTCACCTTCGAAAGTCAGATATGCTACTGGCTTTCCCCTCTTTCTTAAAGCCTCAACAATAAGTTCTGCCTGATTCGGCGGAACTATTTTGTCTTCTAAACCCTGAAAAATTATCATTGGAACATCTAGTTGATTTAAGAAGTTTATAGCAGAACGTTGCCTATAAAGATCAATCTTTTCAGGATATGGACCTACAAGAAATTCCAGATATCGAGATTCAAACTTGTGCGTGTCAGCAGCAAATGTTTCTAGGTTGCTAATGCCAAAGTAACTTGCTCCTGCCTTGAAAAAATCTCTGAAAGTTAATGAGTTAATTGTGGTGTATCCTCCAGCACTACCACCTCTGATTGCAAGTTTCTCCTTGTCAACCTCTCCCCTATCCACCAAGTATTTAGCAGCATTAACACTATCATCCACATCCACTATTCCCCATTGACCTCGAAGCCTTTCTCGATAATCTCTGCCATAACCTGTACTACCACCATAATTAACCTCTAAAACACCAAAACCCCTGCTTGTCCAGAATTGCACTCCAAAAAACATTGTAGCATAAACAGTTGCAGTTGGACCGCCATGAACATAAACGAGCAATGGCGGAAGGGTACCAGAAGGTGCTTTATAGTCTTTATTTCTTGGTTTATAGAATATCCCATATGCAGTTTGACCTTTTTCTGTTGGAAATTCAATTGGACTAGGTTGAGACAGGTAGTCAGAATCAACAGTTATTTCGCTGGATCTTTTTAAGACCTCTGTTCTAAGCTTCTTCAAATCCAGCTTCACAATTGATTCTGTTTCTATGGGTGAGGCACCAATAAAAATCGCATAATTTTTTGAGGTTCTAAGAGACGATATATGTTTTCCAGTTTTTGTGTTCAAACGAACAATTTTCCACAGTCCATTCTTTGTGTAGCTACAAATCATTCTGTTTTCCGACTCAAAATCATAGTTTGATTGAGCGAATATCCATGGTGCTTCAGCGAATTCAGCCTCTTCTGGAAATATTGCTTTGACTTCACAATCTTTCCAACGATATATATTCCACCAGTTGTTTCGGTCAGAAACGAAATATAAAATATTATCAGGTGACCAAGATGGTTGTAAAATTGATTCGTTGGTGTTTTTGTTGATTT
>LFWW01000048.1 GCA_001273385.1 miscellaneous Crenarchaeota group-6 archaeon AD8-1
GAATACAATTTTTCAAATCCAGAATAATTATTATCAATATACCAAATTAAGTAAATTTGTCTACTAAAAATTCCTTCAATTATTGGAAGAGGAGATCCTCCTGCAATATAACCCTTTATTTTTACATCAACAGTATCTCTTTTAAGGTAGATTTGTGTCCAACCTAGAAATCTTTCTTCACATAAAAGCGTAGAATTAGTTACTCCATTTACATCAAACCAACCTAGAACTTCTTTAACATCATCTATCTCATTCCAAGGTATTGAAGATTGAACCATGTTAACTGGAATATAGCTATTTGGAAGTATTACATAGGAAAATGTTCCTAAAGAATAACTAATGCCTAAAATTAAAATCAAGGACATATAAAATATCTTAAATTTTGAAGAATATTTTCCAAAATTCAGTTTCTTCAAGCCTAGAGTAGCATAAATTGAGAAAGGAAAAACAAGCAACATTAACCAGCGTTGATATCCAGGAATTGAAAACCAAGGAAAAATAATCAAACTAAAAGAGCCTAGAAGAAGCCAGATCAACATCGAATTCAAAATACTATTCTTAGAAAATCCTTTTATAACTAAAGGCAAAATTAACAGAAAAGAAATTATAAAAATACTTAGAGAATCTTGTACGCCCCATAGATAATTAGAAATAAAGAAGATACTTTCCTGAGAAAAATAATTCCAATTTAAATATACAGGATTTAATATTAAGATCATCACAATAATCGAAGGAAGAGAAATAACTAGGACTTTTTTGAAATCTTTTTTTTCAAATAAGCAATATCCTAATGATACTATTATTAATAGGAATCCAATATAATCTCTTGAAAGAACTGTAAGAAGGATAGTACCGCTCAAAAAGACTCTGTTTCTTAATGAATCTTTTTTGGTAATTAAGATTAAACTTATGAAAAAGAAAACTAAAGCTAAAACAGTTCTAAATCTATCCCAAGATATTCTTAATGTTGCAATTTGAAAAATCATAAAAATAGTAGCTAATAGAGCGGTTTTTTTACTGAATTTTAATGACTTTAACGAAAAGAAGTAAAATGATAAAGCAAGAACCCCATAAAGGACTGGGGCAACTATTTTTAGAATCAAAAAACTATTGTCACCTGTAATTTCAACAAGAGAAAACATTAATAAATAAAAAAATGGTCCAGCAACAAAAGTATTTTCAAAAGGCTGATTTGTGCTTAAAAAATTGGTTAAGAATTCTATAAATGACACAGCAGAGCAGTCTTGAAATTGAATCATCGCTGGTGCATAATATGTGATTGTCTCATAACCAACTGGATAGGTTCGAATAATTATTTCTGGTAATAAACGAAGAAAGAAGGCTAAGAAAAAGATAAGAAAATAAATTGATATATTTCTGTTTGATATTTTTGCTATCCATCTATTAGAGCGTTTTGTAAACTGGGAGAAATTCAACTTCTTACCTTCATTTTTTATCGGAAAGATATTTTTATTGAGCTATAAAAAAGCGTGATAATAAATATTTATTCAAAACCTAACTATAAAAGCTAAGAAATTTTTTTCTTTAAACTCTGCTTCTGGTCTTATTTTAATATGGATAATAAATGAAAAATTAAAAATCGGTTAATTGGTATGGAAAATTGTGTTTTGTGCTTCTTTTGAGGTTATGATGCCTGATCTTTTGGTTTTGTTCCATTTAATTGGTCGTCTAATAAGTATTAGAATTAGCGCATTTATGGCGATGAAACTTTGTAGGGCCCAGTACCCGTAGATGAATGGGAGCCATAATATATTGGTGATTTTAAAAGGTTTAGATACGATCATCATTGATAATCCTGCTAGGGCTAAAACTAAAATTGTGAGAAAACTGGTGATGCTCATGATTATGACTAAAAACTGGTTAGCTGATAGGGTGAAAGTCCAGTAAGCCATAACATAATTAAGTACACATAAAACTGCGATTAAATTTCCGAAAAGTTGAATTTCAGCATCTAAACGAACTTTATTTGCTGGGTTTTTCAGCAGTCTGCCAAACTTTACCATATTCTCGATGTTGCCTCTAAACCATCTGGTTCTTTGTTTGATCATGCCGCTGAGGTTGTTGGGGCTTTCTTCATGGGTTTTCACGTCCAACGCATATTTGATTTTGTAGTTTTTTTCGGCAAGCCTCAAGGATAATTCCATGTCTTCAGCTAAGTTTTTTTCGTTCCAGCCTTCCATTTCCTCTAGTACAGATTTTTTGATGAACTGGCAAGTGCCATTTAGGCTCACAAATAATCCCAGATTATCTTTTCCGTTTTGGTAAACCTGATATTGAAGTGATCTTTCTAGTGAAATGAACTTTGTAAGCATGTTTTCTTCCGAGTTTGAGGAATAGATCGTTCCTTGAACTCCAGCAACTTTGGAATCATTAAAGTATTCGATAGCATTTAGTATTCCATCTGATTCGGGTAGGCTGTCAGCATCAAAAGTAGCTATTATATCTCCTTTAGCAAACTTCAATCCGTAATTAAGCGCGCCTGCTTTGGTTGAGCTCTTCAGTCTTCTTATGATCTTAATTTGATCTGGATGATTATTAGCAATTTCTTTGCATATTTTGCAGGTTTTATCTATTGAGTTGTCATCAACAACTATTATTTCCATTTTTGATTTGGGGTAATTGAAATTTAGTAGACACCCAAGTAGTCTTCCAATAACTTTTTCCTCATTTTTTGCAGGCACAATAACAGAAACAAAGGGTAGTTTTGATTGATCAGTTTTTAAAGGTTTAGAAGGTCTATTTTTCTTTCTGGTTAGGTTTCTAAAGCCAGCAACTAGAGCTGGAATGCTATAGAGGTTCCATGCAAAAAAGATCAGAATCAAAATAGAACCTAAAATATATAGGGTATCCAGCTTGATTGAACCTCCAATTAAATGTTACATATACAATAGGAGGACTTAAGGTTTTCAGCGGAAAACACACTATTCAAGCTTAAGATAAATATTATGGGTTGATACAGATCAAATAATGCTAAAACCTTGTGCAATGGGCTAGGAGCTTTTGTTATATTTCTAGGATTGCGAAATTTCTGGATAAAAATTAAAGATTTTAAATACAATAAAAAATAAAAATTAAAGATTTTAAATACAATAAAAAATCAGTAAATGTCAAGAACTTAAAAAGTCCAAATATTTTTTATTTGTATTAATCTTAGAATAACAAGTATTGTTTGTATGAGATGAAAAAATGGCTGATGTGAAGGGTTTTTTGAAAGATAGTACTGTTTTAGTGTTGTTAGTTGTAGCAGTTTTAAATCTTATCTGCTGTGCTTTGGTTTATCGGTTTAGTATGTTTGTGCATGGGGACTTGTATAATTATGGTTTGATATTTAGTTTGGATTGGGCAGAGGATTTTTATTACAGTAATACTATGCTTTGGATTTTCTTGGATGGAGCTATTGTTTTATCATTTCTCTCAATTATTCCTCATCGACAATACAGCATCAAACCAAGCAAAGCCTCAAAGTGGCTAGGTTTTCTGCTGCCAAGCATCACTATAATCTATCAGGCTCTTAGCATCATGTATTTTTGGCAAATGAATGATATAGTTAAAAATAGGTTAGGGGATTTTGGTTTGATTAGCAGTGTTGAGTGGACTTCAACAGTTAGCAACTTGAGTAACACCATCTTTGCCTTAATGATAGTTGCTATTCTAATATTGTTAATACCTACATTAAGGACCATAGGAATAATGGAAATTGAAATAGTAAAAGAGGAAGAGTTAGAAAATAAGCCTAAACCTATAAAAAAATCTAAACCCAAAAAGAAGGCTAAATCAAAAAAGAAACCTAAATCATCACTTTAAAAGTTGAATAAATAATAAAATTCTAAAACCTAAAATATCAACAATTTAAGTTGAAAAAAAATTGTCATATAGTTATGAGTCAAGAAATGTTTATTTAAATAAAAAAGAGTGAATTGATAGTGTTTTTTGTTTTAAGATTAGTATAAGAATTTTGTTTTTGGGAAAGGTTCTGTTAGACAATTGAAATTCTTTTATTCATCAAATTCTTTCTTTTTGTGTATTAAAATTTAAATTTTTGATTTTTTTATTCGAAAAATGAATAATTATTAAATATTTTCATATTTTATGGAAATTTAAGGCTGATATTTATGGCAACTATAAAAATTCTTACAAAACAAATTGGTACGAACAAACAAATCTCGCAACCAGCCAACTTCACGCCACCGATTGACTACTCTGCAATTCTAATAATAGGCGTTCAAAAACCAACAGACCCATTGAAGATAATAAACTATAAATTTTGTTTCTGGACAATAAACAATACTTTTCAGACAGATCCGCATATTAAAATAACTGCTCAACAAGACATCACAGCAATTGCTTGGTATACTGTTTTGGGAATTCCTTCAGGAAAGAACCATGCATTTGGATGGGCATTTTCCCTAACTACAGGCGAATTCTTAACCAATGAAATTCCATTTAAGACAGTAAATCCTCCAGATGGGTGGACTCCGACTCAATATATCGTTGAAACTACAAATCACAGTGTTGATATTACTGCCAAAGATAGCATACAAAATCAGGGGTTTAAAGAATGGTTTTCTATGATTCCTGAGGCTACCGCTATAAATGGTTCTGTTGTTACTGTATTTGCAAAGAAAACTGTTTATTTGGTCGCGAAATATGAAGCTGGTCTTTTAGATGTACATTTGCCTGAAGCAAAGGTAATTCCAATTCCTGGGGAAATAACGCTAGGGTTTCAAGCCATGATTTGGCTTGTTTCTGGAAGGATATTGGATCTGATAAGAGAGTTCAGATTAAGACCAATGAGTGACGTTGAAAGAAAGATGTATTCTAATAAGGAAATAACAGATTTTCGCTGTGCAATCGATTCTCCGCACTTGCATCATAATGGAGAAACCTATCTTCTAAATGAACAGCAGTGGAACTTGCTGTCTAATAGGATTCAGGGAAAGCTTAGCAAAGAATTGGCTGATGCTAAATCTATATCTTTTGATAGTGCACTGAAAATTTCTAAGTCAATGGAATTAAGCAGACAATAAGCTTGTGATGGAATCATGTCAGATTCCACTCCCTATTTTTTTAGATGCTCCAAGTTTTTAAAGTGCACTCTTTTTGTAACTGATAAGTGTAATCTTGATTGTAGCTACTGTTATGTGTGCAAAAAGAATTCAAGCATGAGTATAGAAACTGCAAAAAAAATTGTGGATTATATTCTGTTAAATTCACCAAAAGATGAGGAAATACAATTTGGTTTTTTTGGTGGCGAACCATTGCTTGAATTTGATTTGATAAAAGAAATCACTAAACTTATTAAAACTCATAAGAATTTCCGGCAATATCAGAGTAGAATTTCTTTGGCTACGAACGGGACAGTTTTTTCAAAAGAAATAGCTGATTTCTTAATTGAGAATGATATTGCTGTAGCTATAAGTTGTGATGGTCCATCTGAGATTCAAGATTTGAACAGGAAATTTATTGATGGCGCGAAAAGTTCAAAGATAGTGGAAAGCAACATCAAGAAAGCAGTTCGATCTTTTCCAAGTTTTCAAGTGACTGCTGTTTACTCTCCAGACACTATAGAGTATCTTCCGCTTGTTGTGGAATATTTGTCAGGACTTGGAGTAAAAAGGATTTCATTAAGTCACAATGTTTTGTCTAAATGGACTAAAAAAGAAGCGGATATGCTTGCTGAAATTTATGGTCTTATTGGCAGACAATTTATAGATTCTTATTTGGTTAAAAACCCATTATATATCAACCTGATTGATTCTAAAATTGCAGCGATTCTAAGAGGGGGATACACAGTTTTTGAAAAGTGCAGAATGGGAACTGGAGAACTTGCTTTTTCCACAGAGGGTAAGATCTATCCTTGTGAAAGATTAGCGGGTTCAATTAATCCAGATGAACACTGTATTGGATATGTAAAAGATTCTGTGAATATACAAATGAAATCGCAAGAGATTTCAACATCTGCAAGGAATTCTGAGTGTTTAGATTGTGGAATAAAAAAATATTGTGTGAATTGGTGTGGCTGCTCTAATTTTTTCGCAACAGGATGCTATGAAAGGGTAGGTCCGTTTGTATGTGCCAGTGAAAAGGCAGCAATCAAGGTTGCTTATGAAATTATTCGGGAAATAAAAGACACTTCGGTCTTTTGTCATCACCTTAACGGAACACCATTAATGAACGCGTTTTAAACAACTAAAAATTTACATCTCTAATATTTATTGATCAATGCTATTTTTGATTTGATAAACATAGTTCTTTTTTTGTTCTAGCATAAGAAAACTTGAAGAAAAAACGATGCTATATAGTCTATTTTGCATTTGTTATCGCTTTTTTTTATTTAAGGTAGCAGGTTTGGTGGATTTTCTTGGTGAATATCCACTGGTGCTATTAGGGGGTAGAAGTCTTGGTTGTTTAAGTCAATAATATGAGGTGTATCCCCGATCCCATCGTAGTTGGTGTCTGTTCCATTATAATTACTCCCTGCATGATTAAATGTGGGTTCGTAATGCGCAAAGTATCGAAAAGTGTTTGCTACAAACAGGTTTTTTGTTGTTTGTCCTGTCATGGATATTAGCTTTTGTGCGTCACAGTCAAGGGTGTTGCCAAATAGGAGGTTGCTGCATGAGTTCTCAAAAAGTAAAAGGAGTGTTTCTCCGATTATGTTGTTTTTTAATATTGTGTTTTGGTGGGATCTTACTAATTTTAGTGTGGATATTTGGTTATTTTCTATTGTGCACTGAGTGGAGTAGTAAAGTTCAATCTCTGATCCGAGGGGTTCGATAAATGCTGGCATGTCGGGTATTGTGTAGGGGTTTTCTTGTAGGGTGATGTGATTTGAGTTTTGGATAGTGATTGTTGGGAATTCGCTGTTTATTATGGTGCAGTAGGATGAGTTTAGTATTTTTAGATTGCAGTTTTTGGTTAAGAAGAGGTTTTTTATGGTTGTGTTGGTTGTGTGGGATAGTTCAAAATAGCCAGGTGAATAGCCCATTCTGTATGTTTGGTTTGCAGACTCTAAAGCATGATTGTTGGGATCAAAGATTATGTTGTTTTTATGGATGTATAATTCGTTAAAACTAAAGCTTCTTTGTATTGTGTAGATGTTTTGGTTTATTTCTATGGGAACATCTGATGGTGATATTGTTCCATCAGCCCTGATTACTACTATTGGAAAATCAGCAATAAATTTTGATGAACTATTGTATTGATTAAATGAAATAGTACTGATATAAATAAAATATATTGCAAAGAACAATACTATAGCAAATATTACAAATACTAAAATCCAGTATCTTGATTTTATTGGATTTCACCTCTGAAATTTTTTTCTTTTTTAATGATTTTCAATTTTGCCAAGTTTTATTATTTGCTGTTTGCTGTTTTTAATATTTATTCAAAAATGAAAGGTTTAGAGGGTTTGCTCACTTGGTTAGGATGCAATTCTGATGCTCAGTTTTTTGGATTAAACAATATTTTGCTAATATCACTGGAATTTCCAATATTACGGCACAATCAAATAGTCTTTAGCCGCGCTGCAAACTAATTTCCTCATTTTTTTATTCACTTTATCTTGTTTCCTTAGTTTCCATATTCTCCAGGCAACAAGAGTCCACATCAAAATTGTGAGTATAATTAGGATTCCTGATTTGATTATGTAATTGTAATAGTTTATCTCTGCCTGATTTAGTGGAACCATCATTTGGTAAAATAATCCTTTTTTTATTTTTAAAATTAACTTTTTGCCGATAAAAGCTGAGGATGGGTATTGCATCTTATATCAATGGAGAAATCTCTTAAAAGCTAAAATCTTTGTTGGATTAAATTCTGATCAAAAAAAATAAGGGATAGTTTAACGTATTATAACTTGTGCTTGAGATGAAGATAGTGGTTGCTGGGTTCATCTGCAGCATTTTTTTGTTAACTTTAGCTGGAGTTCAGTTTGTTGATTTGGTAGAGGCAACACCCACGGTAGGAGGATATTGGGAAGATAATGACACGGTCGTAGTTCCACTAGAATTAACAATTTTAAGCCCGAAAAACACCACATACTCTAGCAATAACATTGACCTCTCAATACGAATAACCAAAACAGAAACTGGAGAGCCAATGGAAGTTAGCCATTTTTATGTCTCTTACGATTTAGATATGGGTCCTTACAACCCACCCAGCCTGAGTGGTGACGATATAGTCAATAATGATTGGGGCCTTGATATTTACTATAGCAGACTTATGCATGTGAGTGAGGGGAAACATCACTTGCTGGTTTCAGTGGAATGTTTTCCTGAAAATGTGAGTGCGTATTGGTATAGAACCAAAACTTATGCTGAAGTCTATTTTTCTGTTGATACTGGAAGTATAGCACCCTCAAGCCCTACTCCATCACCAATTATAGCTCCCAGTCCAACACCTTCTCCAGAACCCAAAGTCCCCTCATATGCGGAGGGTCCAAATCTGTTATGGAATAGAACAATCTCAGAATGGAATGAGACAGCCGGACAAAATACCCTTTCTGAAGCTGGGCGAATCATTCAAACTAGCGATGGAGGATACATGGTCGCCGGCGTATCCAACGGGTCCTCTATTGGGGACTGGTATGATTGGTGGCTCGTTAAAACTGATTCAAATGCAAATGTTGAATGGGAAAAGACCTTTGGCGAACCTTACCGTGATTTTTCAACTTCAGTTATTCAGACTAGTGATGGCGGATACGCAATAGCAGGCATCATGAGTAGTCAAACTAGTACGCGTATGGCTGTAGTAAAGATAGATTTAGCAGGTAACACCCAATGGAGCCAAACCTACTCTGATAGTTCCTTTGCTTATATTATCCAGACAAACGATGGAGGATACGCCATAGCCGGTGATGATTATGGTCCAGTGGAGCATTTGCATATGAGAACATGGGGACCCAAACCCCATATTAGGCTTGTCAAGACCGATGCATTGGGCAATAAAGAATGGGGTAAGACTTACGGAGTGGGCACAGCTGTTTCAGTTATTCAAACCAGCGATGGCGGTTATGCTTTGCTGGGGTCCAACTTCTTGTTTGTCAAGACTGATTCGTCAGGAGAGCTAGAGTGGAACAGGACATATAAAAGAGATGAAGATGACTACGCTATTTCGGTAGTTCAAACCAATGACGGCGCATTTGTTCTTTTTGGCATGCTAACTATTGATCGGCGCTGTCCGGGTCTCATTAAGATCGATGGAGATGGCAATGAATTGTGGGCGAAGAATTACTTACCCGAGCGATCGTTACCGGATGATATGGTTGGGACACGTGATGGTGGTTACATTTTTTCCGCAAGTGAAGATTGGACCGCAGAAGAGGAATTCGTCGTGAAGATCGTCAAGGTTGATTCCGAAGGTAATATTTCATGGGTAATAAGATTTGCTGGGAACACTGGTATGCCCATTAAGGTAGCTCAGACATCAGATGGAGGATATGCTTTCCTAGAAACCCGCAATCTTAGGGATTATAATTCTTGGGAGAAGGATTATTCTGCGGTTTGGATCGTAAAAACAGAAAAAGACCCTAAGGATTCCACTCCTATAGTTTCTCCAATACCAACTCCTACAGTTTCTCCAATAGCACCTCCTTCTCCTAATCCAGAATTTAATTTCCCTTTAGGATATGTGGCAGGTGGAATTGGCGCTGTTTTGGCTATTGTTGTATTGATTTTTCTTTTAAGGAAAAAGTAACTTTACATAATCCCCTACTAAAAACACATACTAATAACTCACAGATGGGAATTGCATACTATACTATTTTTCTAGCAGGGTGGGATTCGAACCCCATACCAAGTAGAGATATCACCTGCAAAATCATTCCTTTTTTTATCTAGATTTGTTCTAGAATTATCCTCTAGTTAATCTATTATATGACTTAAAAAAAAATAACGAGCAAAGAAAAGAGCAAACTTTTGATTGTTTGTCCTAAAATAGAATAAGCCTGTAGGGAGGTGAGAAAGTGAAGAATAAATTTCTTAAATCAACCTCGATTGGACTAATGATTATCCTTCTTGTTCTTATTGCTAATTCCAGTGTGGTATTAGCTGCGGCAGGTCCAAAAAGCAAAACAGCCTCTTTACATTATGCTGACATAGGAACCGCGTCTATAAATGGGATTGCAGGTCAACCAAACCTAGGTTTTGGATGCTTTGACAAAAAAAAGACGTCCGGACCTGGATCTGCTGACTGTATAGATATTTTTGGTCAAGACCCTACAACTGGTAATTACGTAGTTCTTGGTATTGCTACTGATAGTGAAGAATACAAGAGTTTCTATGATGAGGTTTTCGCAGACGTTTTCCCACCAGCTACTCTCTTGGAAGAAGAGGAACTTGAGGTTTGGAAACACGGAACAATCATCTATGTTGAACTAACGGTTCCTTTAGATTGCTTGGACTTGACAAATCCAACAGTGCCTTATGTGATTCCCCCATTTTCCATGAAGATTGATAGTGCTAACCAACCATACAAAGCAGAAATACCTCTCACGCCCTTCCCGTCAGGTTGGACTTGGTCGAGGATAACTCAAAGGGGTTATGATGCAATTGTAAGTTTCGATTGTCCCACATGGGGAATATCAGGAACTTACTTGGGAACTACACAGTTTAATTCCTTAGACATTTTCACTCCACCATCCACTTAATCAGCTAATAACTGCATAATATACGCATGGAAATGTCTCTCAAAACTCCCTTTTTTCTTTATAACTTCTCAAAAATTGGCCCGAGATGAGGTATTCTGGGTCGTTTGTGGATTTCTCTCAGAACCTTTCCCCATTTTTTTGCTTATGAAAAAAGTAGCCGAGGTGAGGTACACTCGTCTAATAGTGGAGATATCTCCTACAACAATTCCACATTTTTTAGTTTTTTGAATATGATACTTTTTTATTCAAATTCCGAAATTAATTAAGAATAATATATAATAAATCAAATAAATTGAATTATTTTTATATAAAAAATAATATTACTAAAAAAACTAAGTTTAAGGCAAAATACATGGAAAAATTAAGAATTTTGATTTCATCATTAATAATCATTGCTTCTTTTGCAACGTTTTATATGAGTAGACTTTTTCTCATTATTGGTTCAAGCTCAAATTATTATCATGGTCCAGATTTCGCTATTTTATACCCTATTGGAATACTAAATCTAATATCTGGTGGATTTTGTTTGGCTGGAGGTTTTTTTTATATAAAAAATAAATGGTTTAAATTCTCAATTTTTGGATTAGTTTTGATGTTGATTTCTGGACTATTGATACCACTTCTTCTTCCAATATTTTCTCTTCTAACATTCACTGGTTGGGTTTTTGGATCTCCCATGATTCTTTTTTCATTAGTTATTCTTATTCTGATTTGGTTCACAAAAAGAAATGAAACTCAAACAGCAAAGACGTTGGAGAAAATAGGTGGAACCTTGTTGATATTATCCGTACCCTTTACAATTTATTTTAGCTATGTTATTTTAACGGGGCATTTTTACCTTGCAGATCCCTTCTATATGTTTAATTTTATGTCTATTTCTGGTGGAGGATTTATGCTTCCCACGATTTCTGGAGGAGAATATTTAGGTATTCTAAATTTTATTACAGCGGGATTTTGTTTGTTTGGAGGGATAGCTTTTTTGAAAAATCAAAATATTACATTATTCATATTAAGTGTTGACATCTTGCTTCTTTCTGGTTTGATGTCTGCTTTGATTTTTCTGATTAAAGGATCTGGATTTATTGGATTCTTCTTTGGCATACCACAATTATTCCTTTCTACAGCATGTTTTTGTTTGATAGGGATGATTAAATTTCAAAATAAACAAAGCAAGAACCTGAATAAAATTGAAACAACTTAAATAAATCGAAAAAAATTCGAGATGCTTGACAAAATCATATTTCATAATTTAGCTAAACAAAGATGGCAATAGCGAATCCAAATCGAGATTGATTAAGTAATAGCTATCTTCTTGAGCGGTAACGAGAGTAATTGTTGGATTTACAAAGAAAATAAAATTAGGCATTCCTCCTCCATGAAGATAAATTTTAGTAGCGTTAATTTTCTTAGCTTTTCTACGAATTCAATATAAGAATTAACGTTTTTATTAATTGGAAAAGTAAAAGTTTGTGGATTATATTCTAATATAAATCCTTGATAAGTTTTTGATTTGCCTTGAAAAGAGGTTTGGTCATTAATCCAAGATTACAAGTATACAGACAAAGGAGAAATTTGCATAAATCCAAAGTTTCAATAGAAATTAAATGCAAAAAAATTAATTCAATTCTGAATCTAATATTAAAACTAACTATAAATATTATATTTTAAATCTTTAAAGGTTAGGAAGATTTAGGATGAGCAAAGTTTTACGTCTAATATTCTTGCCTATAGGAACTATTCTTCTTCTTGCAAGTTGGATTTTAATTTATTTTGAAAAGAAAAAAAGAGAATCCAGAACATAATAATATTTAAGAAAAAAAGAATAGGCGAAATTTCAAAAAAACTCAAGCTATCTAGTTTACTTCTTGGTATGTTAGTGTTTATTTTAATTGGCGTGATTGCAGGGTTATTTTTTTTCTTAGGTAAATCGTATCTTGCTGTCTTGATTTCAATAAGTATTTTTCCTGGACTTTTGATTTATTATTTAATTAATAAGAAATAGACTTTTAAAAATGAAAAAAACTCTGTATGAGTCATTATACAATCCATAAATTAGACATTTAAAAACAATATTTAAATTCTTAATAAATTGTTCTTGAAGGTCTATTCCTATTTTACTACTGCTATTTAAGTTATTTTTTTCTAAAAATAAATACAATTAATCCTATTGTGATTAAAACTATTGCAATTCCTGCTCCGATTATAAGAATATCAATGCCACCTTCTGGGCTAGGGGTTGGTGTTCCTGTTGGTGTTGGAGTAGGGTTAGGAGTTTGACTGGGCGTTGAAGTGGGCGTCGCAGTAGGCGTAGTTGTTGGTGTTGGAGTAACTGTTGGTGTTGGAGTAACTGTTGGTGTAGGTGTGGGGGTTGGATTAGCTGTTGGTGTTGGAGTAGGTGTGGGGGTTGGATTAGCTGTTG
>LFWW01000013.1 GCA_001273385.1 miscellaneous Crenarchaeota group-6 archaeon AD8-1
ATGTTTTATAGTTCCATGTGTTTGTTTGTGGATTATATTCCTCAACTGAGGGATTTTGATTATCTCCACAAATTGCATATATTTTTCCATCTACTTCAGTAACTCCTAGACCTCTTCTTTTCTCTTGCATTGGAGCTAATTCAATCCATGTATCTTCTACTTGGGAATTAACAGGTAGAATTCCTAGTGTTGAGAAACTTAGTAAAATAACCAGAAGAACAGTAAAGATTCTATGTAGATTGCTTTTGCTCATCAGTATTCTATTTAATTCATGGTTTTAAGATGAGTTTAAGGCTTCTTGTAAACAAATATTGACTAAAAATCAGTCAAGAACCCTTGACTAACAACCTTTTATGTTCTTCTGTCTGTTTTATCCAAGAAAACTTAGAATAATTATTGGATCTATTTTCTGTTCTGGAAAAAAGCTTCAAAGGAGAATAATCTGACAGTTTTAGATCCTGAGCTAGCTAAAGAATGGCATCCAACTATGAACAAGGGATTAACACCTTTTCAAGTTACTCCAAAAATGGAAAGAAAGGCTGGTGGATATGTGGTGAAGGTCATGAATGGAATGCAACTCTAAATAAAAGATCAAAAGGAACTGAATGCCCAAAATGTTATAGTGATAGAAGATCTTTGAAAAAGAGAAAAGCATAGTCATGTTGAGACTGTGCAGTAATGTAAAGAGCAAGATATGGATTTCAGTTCTAATGAGTGGATCATTTGAATGTAAGAACCTGATTACACTGTAGATTATGGAAGTAAGTGGACTTATGCTCTTTTGTAAAAATTTTAAATTTCTAGGATGATAATGTTTTTATACAGCTTTAACACATTACATATAATGTGATTAAAATGTCTGAGTCTGAAAAAAGAACTCCAATTTCAGTCTATTTGACTCCGAGAGCCTCCATGATTCTCCGAGATTATAATGAAGGTTCATGTTATGGTTCAACGAGTAGGACAGTCGAAGAGATAATTCTGGCATTTGATACTACCTATAAAACAGTGAAGAACACATTAGCAACTCTTACTAGCCAATTTAAAGATAAGAGCACAATGACTGATCAGGACAAATTGTCATTCTTTCTGATCTTCTTTTCAAATCTAACAAACATCGATAATGCAATTTCTCGTTTAGAACCAGCAAGTCATAGAGCTTAGGAGAAGATTGTATGAAAATTGAATGTCCAGAATGCCATGTTGAAGGTCATTTACAGAGGAGAGGTGGTAGCTTCAGAGTACAGCATTATGTAGGTTATGTGGAGGGCAAACGGATCTATTGTTATCACAAGGTTGATGGTATGGAAGTAAGTGGAAGTAAAAGTATGGAAGTAAAAAATGCAGTAGAAATGACTAAATTGAAAAAGAAGTGGGCCGAGCCGGATTTGAACCGGCGACCTTTCGATTATCAGTCGAACGCTCCAGCCGTGCTGAGCTATCAGCCCCTTATTTTTGATACCAATTTAAAATACTTGTTCATTATTAAGAATTTTCGTAAATCTTTTAATTCCATAGATCCTTCTTGACTACTAAGAAATATATCGGGCTTGTAGCCTAGCACGGATTAAGGTATCGGCCTTCGGAGCCGGGGATCGTGGGTTCAAATCCCACCGAGCCCATTGCATTCTTGTAAAAAATTTAAAAATTAATAAAGATTCGAAAAATTAGTATCACTCATCCAATTTGATTATTGAAAGCTATGCGACTAAAAGTAAATTTGAAATGCTTGAGGATTTATCCTTAACAATAAAGATTTATTGTTCATAAAGGTTTAATGCCTCGATTATTAAGAATTTTAAAGAATTATATAGGATTTGGAAAAATTAAATTAAATTTCAAAAAATTTTGTTAGTCAGATAGCGATAGACTTTCTTCAGAAAAATGATGCAGAAAAAGATTGAAACAACTACAGTTGAGGAAAAAAATCGATGGATAATTAGATAAAAATAATCAAAATATTTGGAAGGACATAAATGGGCAGAAAAGTTTATACTAATTTTGAAGGAAAAGAGAAAAGTAAAAACAACAGATTTTGCTCTACTCTAAAGAAATCAAAAATAAATCATAAGAATAGTCTAAACTAAAAAATCATATCAAACTTTCGGGAAATTATTAATGATTGTTGATTCTTATCAAAAAATCGCTAATCAAGCATTTGTAAAGGATACACAGTTTAGTTTAAAGGATATTTTAAAAACTTCATGGATGCGGTCGGCATTAGTCTTAGCTATAGTTGCTACAGTTGCGGGAATAGTATTATTTTGGTTTTTTAAATCATTTGATTTCTCAGATTCACAATTTTTTATGAATATTCAAGAATTTTTTTTAACTTACGGATTGTTTGGAATTTTTATCGCAACTATAATAGCAGGCACTCTTATTCCCTTAGGTAGTCCAGCACTTATTGCAGCAGCAGCACTTTTTGGAGTAAATCCTATTGCATTAATTATTGTAGCAACCACAGGATTTACTATAGGCATGATGATAAATTATGCATTAGCATACCAATTAGGAAGACCTTATATTGAAAAGAAAATGTCAGTAAAAAATCTTCAAGAAATGACTTTTATTTGGCATAAATGGGGTTGGATAATTTACATAATATTTGGATTGATTCCTGTTTTACCAGTAGAACTATTGTCATTTATTTGTGGTTTCTTAAAAACACGATTATTTACGTTTATCATTTTAAGTTTTTTTCCCAGATTATTCGTTTTTACATTATTAGTATATTTTGGTCAATCAGCCGGCATTTGGTTAGGTTTCTCATAGAAATATTAAAAGTTTGAAATTGAATGATTTACATAAATACACACAATTTAATTATTTGTGTACAATAAATACAGATAGTGGGATAATTAATTCGAGGTATTGTTAATGGTTTCATTAAGAGCTATTGCACCATCCCTAACGAGAATAACAGTCGCTGCAGCTATTGGTGCAGGGCTTCATATAGGTCAAGGAAATAAAAATCTTGTGGACGCAAAAGCGGTAGAATTCTCTAGAGCTTGTTTAGCACAAACAGATTTAGATGGAGAAATAATATCATGCGAAGGACCAAAAGATCATGCCCCTGCATTTGCATATAGGGAAAAAGTAGGAACTGGTAGAGGACCTAAAGTAGAATTTGTTGTTGATCCAGTTGATGGAACAACTGCTGTTTCTAAAGGTAGAAAAGATGCAATATCTGCATTAGCATGTGCACCCAAAGGATGCTTACAAGTTCTGCCTGATGATGGATATTACTTTAAAGTAGCAACAGATTATCACTCAAAAGGAAAAATATCATTAGAAATGCCTCTAGAAAAAATTGTTCGTACAGTTGCAAAACAGAAAAAAATTCCTTTAACTAATTTGACTGTAATTATGTTAGAGCGGGAAAGGCATAATAAAATGCTTCAAATTCTTCGAAATCTTGGAGTTAGAATCATACTTATTCCAGACGGAGATATTGCTGCTGCAGTAGTTTCATGTATTCCTGAATCTGGTGTTGATTTGCTTGTAGGTGCAGGAGCAGGTCCAGAAGCTACGATAGCAGCAACTGCAGTAAAATGTTTAGGTGGAACAATGTTAGTCAAAGTTTGGAAAGGCGAAAAAGAGGATCCAAACAGATTGGAAAGGTTAAAACTTGTTGGTGTCGATACTGAGAGAATATATTCTGAAGAAGAATTAGCAAAAGGTCAAGAATTAGTGTTTGCAGCATCAGGAATTACAAAAGGAGAACTATTAAATGGTATAAGAATAATATCAACAGGAGCGGTAGTAAATTCAATATGTATGCGTCTTCCTAGCGGAACAGTTGAAAGATCAGAAACAACCCTAAGATTTAAAGAACATCCAGTTTATAAACAATTTTTGCTACCTGAAAACCAATTCAAAAAAGAAAAGTAAATAGATAACAAAAAAATCCCTTACTAAAAAAGAAATAATTTTTTTTGATAATTTAGATCCAGTTGTTAAAAGATATTTGCCTTAAGATAAAAAAGAGCAGAAAACAATTTAGATCAATCTGCATATACAAATTTTGCGGAATGAGATGATAGTAAAGAATATTTTAGAACTTATTGGTAATACGCCATTGGTACAAATTAATAATTTATTTAACAAAGAAAAAATAAAAATATATGTAAAATTGGAAAAATTCAACATTGGAGGATCAGTCAAGGATAGAATAGCAAAATATATGATTTTACAAGCTGAAAAAAGTGGAAAGCTTGATAAAAATAAGATAGTAATTGAGCCGACGAGTGGAAATACGGGTATAGGATTAGCTTTAGTTTGCCGTATCAAAGGCTATAACTTAATTCTCGTAATGCCTGAAACTATGACAATGGAAAGAAGAAAAATACTGAATGCTTTTGGAGCAAAAATAGTTCTTAGCAATGGTTCTAAGGGAATGGACGGTGCTGAAGACTTGGCAAAAAAAATTGTTAATGAAAATCCAGAAAAATATTTTATGCCTAACCAATTTTCAAATGAAGCCAATGTATTAGCACATTATGAGACAACAGCTCAGGAAATATGGAATGATACAAAAGGAAAAATTACTCATTTCATTGCCGGAATTGGAACTACAGGAACCCTAATGGGAGTATCAAAACGATTAAAGGAACACAATCCAGAAATCAAGATAATAGGTGTACAACCAAAAATTGGCTCAAAAATTCAGGGACTTAAAAACTTATCTACACAATATATTCCAGCAATTTGGAACAAGAACCTCGTAAATGAAATAAGAGAGGTATCCCTGAAAGAAGCAGAAGAAACAGCAAGACTACTAGCGCTTAAAGAAAGCTTATTTTTAGGACCAAGTTCAGGTGCCATATTTCATATAGCACTTAAAGTAGCAAATAGATTGGATAATGGAGTAATTGTGACAATTGCACCGGATGGTGGAGAAAAATATCTTTCAACTGCACTTTGTGATCCAATACTTTGTTTGAAATGTGTAAAAAAACATAAAATTAATTGTGCATATAATAATTTAATACTTGAAATAGATCGAGAACTTCAATAAACTGAATAATATTCTTTTTTAATGAACTTAAAAAAAAATAAAAAATATAAACATAGGCTAAGAATTAGCCGAAAATAAAAAGTATATCTAGTTTACTATCTAAAAATAATAAGAAATAGAAAAGGAGATTTCCGAAAAAACAATGGTTCGTATTTCAAAAAATCAAAAAAAAATTCTAGAAATTCTAGCTATAAAACCAGATATGACTACTAAAGAAATTGCTGAGATGGTTTACGGAAAATTAGTCCAATATAAAACAAAGGAATATTCTTCTATTCATAGAAGCTTAATCTCACTTGAGAATCAAGGATTAATTAAGAGAGTCCAAGTTAAACTTAGATGGAAAATAAAAAGCTAGGCTAATAACTATAAATTTTGAAATTTATTAAAAATATGATCAATTTTTAAATAGGCTTTTATTGATTTGCAAATTTTTATAAATTAGGTTATACTAACATTCTGGATATCAAAATATCTTTTAGCCAAAAATCTTAATCTTTCTGCATTTTTTCCGTTTTTTCCTATAGCAACGCCTTTATCTTTCTGTTTTACAGTAACAATAGCCATTTTTTTTCCATCCATTCTTTCAGTAATACGAACTTCTCGTACAGAAGCAGGTTTTAAAGCATTTTTAATAAATTGCATAGGATCTTCAGAGTATTCGATTATTTCATGTTTTTTACCAGTCATTCTTTCAAGTGTATGTATATTTCGACCACCGCGTCCTATTGCAACACCCACTTGACCTTTATTCACAATGAAAATTGCTCTTTCTTGTTCTTCATCAATTATGCAGTCTTTTACACTTGCTCCACTTATGCTTTCGAATAAGGCTATATATCGCATTTCATTGCATGTTATTTTTATGCCAGAAATAATTATTTTCCTCCATTATTCTCATCAACAGTTTTGGATCTATATATTTTAAGAATTTCTGAGTCACCAGTCTCTCTTATAGTTAATGCTGAAATAACAAATAGTCTATTACAATTTTCAGCCATATCCATCGCATCGCCTTGATAAGTTATTATTGGAACTTTTGAGATTTCACCATAATATTCTATCTGTTCTTTTATTTCTTTTGGACAATTTGAAGCTAAGACTATGATCTTTGCTTTGCCATTTTTTGCTGCTTGGAGAGCTTTTTTTGATCCAAAGGATACTCGGCCCGTTTTTACAGCAGTAGCTATTGATGTTGATAAATCTGTCATTTCTCAGTTTTTCCTTCTTTTTTCTTTTTTGTTTTAAACATAGACATGTATAATTCTACCAAACCCGTTCCAATTGGAATTGATTGCCCTACAATGACATTTTCAGTTACACCTGCCAAAGGATCATGTTCACCTTTAACAGCTGCTTCAACAATATTAGGAACTGTAATTTCAAATGCAGCTCTTGCTAAAACAGATGCTTTTTTGCCACTAATCCCATGTCTACCTATTTGTTGTACTGTTCCAGTTGAAGTCATCATATCTGAAACCAGCAAAACATGACGAATATCAACATCTAGCCCTTGATCTTCTAAAACACTTTTTGCTTCATTGGCTAAAGCATTTCTTGCTGCTTCAATTCCAAGTGTAGTTGCAATCTCATGAACATTATTAGTAGTAGTACGGGAAGTGTCAACACCATCAATTTCTAAAATATTGGATAGATTTGAACCATCAGTTCTTATTATCCACTCTCCATGTTCTTCAGTAACTAAAACTCGTTTAATATCAGGAACGCCTTTTACGGGTAAAGATGGCAGTTTTCCAAGAATTTTTTTCATATGTTCTGGTTTTTCTGGTTTAATATAAACCATATCTTCCTTTACTATTACACTTGCATGTGGAGGATTTAGCTTAGTTGCAAGGTCATCGAAAGTAATTGCTCTATCTTCCATCATATTTTTGTTAAGCTCTACCACAATTTCTTCGCGAATAACATCTTCATATATCAAAGAGGCAATAAGTTCTAAATTAGTAAAAATTATTTTGCGCGCTATCTTTATAGCAGCTTCTTTACGTTTTTTATATTTTGGTTTCAAATAGATAGTCATAATCGGTGTTGAAGGAATCCTGCGAGCATCGACGATTTCAATCAATCTTGGTAAGCCCAGTGTTACGTTTTGCTCTTTAACTCCTGCGTAATGAAAAGTCCTAAGAGTCATTTGAGTACCAGGTTCACCAATAGATTGCGCTGAAATAATGCCTACAGCTTCTCCAGGTTCCATTAAAGCACGCTTATACTGTTCTGCTGTTAACTTTACTGTTTGTAATACACCTTTTTCAGTAAGCTTGGTTTTTGAAAGGTTTTGTTTTAGTTGAGTTACCAGAATAGGTGTGAGTTGATCTTCAACTTTCTTAATTTGATTCTTAATATAACCACTTGAAGCAGAACTTCCTTTTTCTTCTCCAATTTTTATTTGGTTTATTAGACGTTTTACATTTACAGCTTTACCATGATCACTCTTTGATGGGTCAACTCCATCCTCACCATACTTAAATTGAATTATGTCACCTGCAGAATCTCTTACTGTACCATCATATTCTAAGCGTATATGCTCCAAAGCATTAATTAACCTTCTTTGCATGTATCCGCTCTGTTGAGTTCTAACAGCTGTATCTACCAATCCCTCTCTACCACCCATTGCGTGGAAAAAGAATTCACTTGCATCTAAACCGCTTTGATATGACGAATAAACAAAACCTCTTGCTTTTGGTCGTGGATCATTTTTGGAGAAGTGAGGAAGAGCTCGATTATCATAACCTCTTAAAATTCTCTTACCACGAACTGATTGTTGACCTACACAAGCTACCATCTGACCAATATTAAGACTGGATCCTCTTGCACCTGTTCTTGTCATTACTATTCCAGAATTTTCTAAAGTAAAATCTTGATCTGCAATTTTTCCTGCTTCATCCCTAGCCGTTGCTAATTCATGCATTACATAAATTTCAAATGATTCTTCAAGCGTTTGACCTGGAAGCCTTGGCAGAGTTCCCTTATTAAAATTATTTATATGATCGTCGATTTTCTTTTGAAGGCGTTCCATTGTATTATTTATTCTATTTTCAGCTTTTGGGGAAAGAACAAGTTCATTATATGTGTATGAAAAACCACGCATAGTAATGAAAAGTTTTAGAAGTCTCGTAATATTATTTAAAAAATCTCGACCTGCTTCAGTTCCATAATCATTTATAATTCTGTGTAAAAGACTTTCAGACTGTTCGGAACCTATTGAGCGTCTATCTATTATACCTGAAACGAGTTCTCCATTTTTTATAACCACATAGGCATCATGTTTACATTCTTCTTCTTCACAAACAGTGCAACTTTGACAAATATTGGCCTTTAAAACGTAATTCAAAGTTTTTGGAAGAAAAAGGCTAAAAATTTGTTTACCTGACCATTTAGGTTGTGGTTCTTTTATTTTTGGTTTTGGTAATAAACCAACATATCCCGTAGCGGTAAGCAATCTTGCAATTTCATTTATGTTTAAATAATTTTCTTTTCTAGTAAAAAAATAAGCGCCTGTTATGAAATCTCTTATTGCACCAATTATTGGTCCACCAAATCTAGGTGATAAAATCTGATCTTGAACTTGCATTAAGAGCAATGCTTCTGTTCGAGCCTCTTCACTTTGAGGAATATGAAGATTCATTTCATCTCCATCAAAATCTGCATTATAAGGAGGACAAACACATAAATGTAATCTAAAAGTCTTATATGGCAAGACCCTTACATAGTGAGCCATAATTGACATTCGATGTAATGAAGGTTGACGATTAAAGATTGCAATATCACCGTTTTTCAAATGTCTTTCTACAACAAATCCAAGTTCTATAGATTCAGCAATTTTCGTTCTATCGACAACAAATTCAAGTCTAATCCTTTTACCATCCGGCCTAATAATATAGAGTGCACCAGGATAGTTTTCAGGACCATTAACAACTAGCTGTTTCAATTCATCAATATTCCAAGATGTAACTTTTTCGGGTACTGACAAACGCATAGCAATATGCTGGGGAACTCCAACTTCATTTATATCTAGATTAGGATCAGGAGAAATTACTGTTCTAGCCGAAAAATCAACTCTTTTTCCTGAAAGGTTGCTCCTAAAGCGTCCTTCCTTTCCCTTTAATCTTTGTGAAAGAGTTTTTAATGCTCTACCCGAGCGGTGTCGGGCTGGAGGTATTCCTGATGATTCATTGTTAAAATAAGTAGTAACATGATATTGCAAAAGTTCAGAAAGGTCTTGAATAATAAGGGTTGGAGCTCCAGCTTCCATATTTTCTTTTAATCGTTGATTGATTCGAATAATATCAACAAGTTTATGAGTTAAATCATCCTCTGATCTAATTCCTGATTCCAAGGTAATTGAGGGACGAACATAAACTGGAGGAACAGGCTGAACTTGCAAGACCATCCATTCAGGTCTTGCGATTTCAGGATTAAAACCTAACAATTTTAAATCTTCATTAGAAATACGCTCTAATCTTTCTCTGATCATACTAGGGGTTAGAATTTCTGAACCAGCTTCTGTATGTTCTAAATATTTAGTTGGTTTTTCATATGTTATTTTATATTGATTTGATGCACAATAGGGGCATTGTTTTGCTTTAATACCTTTATAAATTTCTTTAAATAAACTAGGAGGAGCTTCTCCAAGTAGTTTTTCAAATTTTCTAATTTTTTCTCGAACCTTAATTGATTCTTCTTCAGAATAAAGAATCCTTCCACAACTTCTGCATGTTGATTTTAAGAGTTCTTGGATTTTTTTAGCAAAAGCAATATGAATAATAGGTACTGCAAGTTCTATATGTCCAAAATGACCAGGACAACGTACTGCTGTATTTCCACAAGTTTTACATCTTTGTCTAGGTTCTAAAGTTCCTAGCCTACCATCCATTAGTCCTGAAGATATTGGTGCACCATCTTCATCGTAAGTATCAGGAGTTTGTATCTCTGCAACCGATTGTTTTCTTATGTCTTGAGGGGAAATTAAACCAAAAGAAATTTCGTCAACTATTTTATGAGCAGATTCTTCTAAACTCATTTTCATGCTTTCTCCTTTAGTTTAAGTTTTGGGGTAACACACAAACTTTGGAGTTCTTGAAGCAATAATTTAAAAGCATAAGATACAACAACAGGTGAAATTTTTGCTTTTTCGTCACATATTTTGCATGTGTATTTTCTCTGTTTCATATCAAAATATGCGATTTGACCACAGTTTTCACAGATGAATAAAGTGTATTTATCAGACTCTTCTAAAAGTCTATCTCTAAGCAACATCGCAGCTCCATGGCCAATTAAACAATCGCGCTCCATCTCACCAAAACGTAGACCGCCTCCCCTAGCTCGACCTTCAGTAGGCTGTCTAGTTAACATCTGCACTTGACCACGTGCTCTTGCATGCACTTTATCTGCAACCATATGATGAAGTTTTTGATAATATACAATTCCAACAAATATGTCAGCAATGAATTTTTCTCCAGTTGTTCCATTGTAGAATACTTCACTGCCAGTATGACTATATCCATGCTTTATCAGATTTCGTCTTATATCTATTGGATCTTCATTGGAAAAAGGAGTACCATCTGTTGGTTTTCCTCTTGCAGAGGCAACTTTCCCTGCCATCGATTCTATAAATTGACCAATAGTCATTCGAGAAGGAATAGCATGAGGGTTAATAATTATATCAGGAACAATCCCTTCATCTGTAAATGGCATATCTTCTTGAGGTACAATAAGTCCTATGACCCCTTTTTGTCCATGACGAGAAGCGAACTTGTCACCTAGCTCGGGAATGCGTTGATCACGAACTTTAACTTTTACCAGTTTGCTACCTTGTCCAGAAGCAGTTATAAAGATTGAATCAACTATTCCAGTTTCTGAAGGTCTCATATCCGATGAGGTATCCCTCATGGATGGACCCTTGACTTCAAATTCTTTATATTCTTCTAGAAATCTTGGCGGACTTATTCTTCCTATAAGAACGTCACCACCCACTACTGCAGATTCTAGACTTATTATGCCATCAGATTCCAATAGTCGATAATATTGCTCTCCTCTATATCCACGAGTGCCTGGTTCAGGAATAGTAAATTTATCTTTTAGACCTCCTAAATACTGTCTGCATTCAGCTTCATATATTCTATAGAAAGTAGAACGAGCTAATCCCCTTTCTATAGACGCTTTATTGAATACAATTGCGTCTTCCATATTATATCCTTCATAAGATAGAACAGCTACAACGCAATTTTGACCTGTTGGACGCTGCTTATAACCTATTACTTCCATTAATTCGGTTTCAACTAATGGCATTTGAGGATAATGCAAAATATGGGATCGAGAATCCACTCTGCTATTAAAGTTAGTACCATATACACCCAGAGCTTGTTTTGCCATGGCAGCTTGATAGGAGTTTCTAGGTGATTGATTATGTTCAGGATAAGGAATTGTAGAAGCACATATTCCTAGAATAGTATATGGCGCAATTTCAACGTGAGAATCTTGAATAGATATGCTCTTGCTAGACAAAGCTATTTGCAAGTTTTCTTCTTCTTCGGCATCTATGTATTCAATTAATCCATTTTTTATCAAATCTTCCCAGTTCCATTCACCCAAAGCAATTTTTTCAAAGTGTTCAGATTTTAATTTCGATTCTCCATTTTCTACAATTATAAGAGGACGTCTAACTCTTCCTTGATCACAGTTTACATGAATTTCTTCTCCTTGAGCCTTATCCTTGGAAAAGTGTCTAATGTTTGCTTCAGTTGAAATTTCACTATTACGTCTTTTTTCTCTAAAACTTTTCACTAGTTCAGAAGAGCTATCAGAATATCCAATTATATTACCATCGACAAAGATTTTTGATCCATTAAGTCTAAGATCTGAATTTGCTTCGTATGCTGGTACAGTACCCATTTCAAAAAGTAATTGCTTTATTTTTTCGGGATTAACACCCACAGATATTGATGCGGACAATGCCAAATTTTTTACTAAACCACAATTAGAACCTTCAGGGGTTTCATTGGGGCAAAGACGCCCCCAGTGTGTAGGATGCAAATCTCTAGCTTCAAAGTTTGGTTGGCTTCTACTAAGAGGTGATTGAAGTCTACGCAGGTGACTAATTGTGGAAATGTAATTTGTCCTATCCAATAACTGAGTTATTCCAACTCTTCCTCGTCCCCAATTTCCGGTTGCTAATGCATGTTGGAATCTTTCAGTGATAATTCCTGGACGGATTGCTGCTGATACAGTGATTATAGGACCTTTGACGCCTATACGTTCAAGTTGATATTTAATATCTCTAGTCAGATTTCTAAAAGCTACTCGGAATAAATCAGCAAGGAGAGGGCCTGCTAGCCTCAATCTTTTATTCTTAAAATGATCTTTATCATCAACTTTTCTGTTTTCCTCACTAACTTGAAGTACTCTATAAGCCATTTCTCCTAAGAAGATGCTTTTTTCTTTTCTGCTTCTTTTTGTTCTTCCCAAATGTGGCAGAAAGTTTTTATCAAGAGCAGTTTCAGCCTTTTGTAATCTATATTCTTCAACCTGTCCATGAGCAACACGATTTCCTATGTACAATAATGCATCATTTGTGGTGTCAACTCCAATTGCTTTTTCAAAAGAAGCGTTAAGTAGGCTTTGAAGTTCTTTATCAAGAGTCACAGTTTCAGCTATATCGATATCTTTTTCTAAATTTAGTGCACGCATAATAACTACAAAAGGAATCTCTGTTGGAACTCCTGGCATAGAAACATAAATAACTCCATCCGACTTAAGCTTAAGTTCTATTCTAGCTCTGAAACCTACAGTAGTTGAAAATATTTTTGCCTGATAAACAGGCTTAGTACCTTTTTCATCTATATCAACAATAACACGATTTGGTGCTAGATCTTCCATTGCAACAACAACCCTTTCGGAGCCATTAACAATAAAATAGCCTCCCGGATCATCGGGATCTTCTCCAGCAGCAACAAGTTCATCTTTTGATAGTTGTGATAGAAAACAAAGTTTAGATTTTAGCATTACAGGTATGTTACCAATAAAAACTAGCTCAGTATCTTGTTCTCTTCCATCAATTATAGGTGTCATCTCTAAAGCTATCGGAGCTGCATATGCTAGATTTCTTAACCTGGCTTCGATAGGATAGATTTCGTGCTTAGTGCCATCAACTTCAGTCGCAAAAGGACCGGTTATTCTTGATTGAGGATCAATAACCCAAATTTGACCTAGCTTAACTTTGTATGGATTTTCAGGTATTTCAACAGGAATTTCTCCTACTTCATCTACTACTTCCTGCAATCCATGATCAATAAATTCATTATAAGAATCTAGATGTTGTCTAACTAAACCTTTTTCCTTAAAGAAATTTTGCAATAAATTATGAATATCTTCCTTTTGAATTTCAATCAAATGTTACAATTCTCCAAAAAATGAATTAATAGGAGTTATCCTTAGTATTTTATGAAATCGCCTTTTCAAATGATATATTTCCCCCGATATTGGATCCAATCCAAATCGAAAAAGAGGATTATTTTAATCAAGAGCACAAACACATGCTACGGTGCATGAATATAAACTTTTTCGTGTAATTCGGTAAACTTTCTTCTAATTCTTCACAAATTTGCTTAGATTTTTTATTTCAATTAAAAGTTTTAATGGTTTTTAATTTGGATATTAGATAGACTATGATTTTAAAAAATAATTTTCTAAATTAAGAAGAAAAACTTAGTTATTACGTAGGAAATGCTTAATAATAAAAAGAAAAAAGAGTTTTATTCTGTTTGCAGCGGTAACCAAGCCAGGTCAAAGGTGAAGGACTCAAGATCAAGTTTTGCCTGAATTGGCCTCTATGAGATATCCTTTCCCGTAGGGGTTCGCTGGTTCAAATCCGGCCCGCTGCACTATAAAATTTTCAATAAAAAATCTCTAAAACAAAATTCATTTGGATAATAAAAATAAAAAATCACTATAATCAAAAAATGAAAAATTATGACCTCAAATATAGAAATTCAGCCAAGCTATTAAACTTTATAGCTGTAATGTTCTAAGTGTAGCAAAGAGAGTAATAAAATTGTTAATTGCGGGTTTAGATGAAGCAGGTAGAGGCTGTGTGATTGGACCATTAGTTATAACTGGGTATGCTATCAAAGAAAAAAAAATACCTCTATTAAGAGAATTAGGAATTAAAGACTCGAAAAAATTAACCAGGAAAAAACGTGAAAAAATAATACCGAGAATCATAGAGCTGTCTGAAGCTTACAAGATTATTAAATTATCTCCAGACCAAATAGATAAAGTTGTAAAATCGAAAATAAAATTTCACAAACTTAATCGATTAGAGGCTGAAACAATGGCTCAAGTAATCAAAATATTAAAGCCGGACAAAGCATACATCGATGCAGCTGATGTAAAAGAAAAACGATTTCAAGAATATGTTCTCGAAAAGTTATCGATTAAAATAAATATTGTTGCTAGACATAAAGCCGATGAAATATTCCCTGTAGTATCTGCTGCTTCAATAATAGCAAAAGTAAATCGCGATAAAGAGATATTATTTCTTAAAGATAAATATGGAGATTTTGGTAGTGGATATTTGTCTGATAAAAAAACAATAACATTTCTTAAAGAATGTATAAAAAAAAATGGTGAATACCCTGAATGTGTAAGAAAATCATGGAAACCAGCTATGAGAATAAAAAACGAGAGAGGAACAAAACAAACAAGATTATTTGAGAGCTAAAATCATTGCATGAGCTTTGTCATATGGTTCTAGATCAATTATTTCCTTTACCTTAAAGCCTCGATTTTTAAGAATTTTAGCTTCTTGTTTAAAAATTGATTTAGGATTTTTCGTGACATCAATACTTGGAGCTTTCACAGCTAGCAAAACGTATCCATTCTTTTTTAAAAGATAGTCAGCATTATCAGAAATAATTCGGGCTTGTTCAGGTTGTGCAACATCAGAATAAATAACATCAACTCTTTTAGGAATAAAAGCTGCATATTTCTCGGGAAAACGAGCATCTTCCATAAATGGTGACATGTTTGTTCTATGAACACATACATTACTAATTAAATCGCGAATTGAACGTGGAGCAAACTCTATGCAATAAACATGTCCATTTTGTCCAACTATATCTGAAATGTGACTAGGTGTTGTACCAGAAGCAGCTCCTAAATAAAGAATTGATTGATTGGGTTTAATAGGCATAAAATTTATGCCATTTAAAATTGCTGCGGCAAGCTTACTTCTAAATGCATCCCAAACACGATACTCAATTTTTCCAAAAGTTACCAGCTTTTCGCCATAAAAACTAATTCCAGGCGTCATGTTTTTAGTAGCTAATTTATTTTCATTTGGCGGTATTTTTAATTGGTATATACCATCAAAGCTTGAATGAGGTTTAACCCTTAAAGGCAAATTTATTCTTCCCTTGCTTTTTTCTAATCTTGATGCGTCTTCTTTTTTTTGGCCCTATTTTTTTTTCAATTTTAGTGCTTTCTTTAAATTTTGGAGGATCTTTGTACTTCTTTTTTATCTCAGTAACTCGTTTGTCAAGCTCATTTTTAAGTAAATCACCTAGATATTTACCATTGAAGGCATCAATTCTAGCTGCAATAGCAATCTTACCAGCTAATGCTCTTGCAATTTTTCCACGCTGCCATTTCTTAGCATCATGCAAAAGACTATGTTGAAAGATTAATCCATGTTTAGGAGGCTTAGCACCAGTTTTTAGAGATCGAAACATAGCTTTTTCTGCCCCTAACACTTGTATAGTACTGGCAGGTTTCATAGCCAAGTTTTGCAAAGTTCCTGCCACAGATATTAGACGAGCTCCAAGCAATGAACCAGCTATAGTTCTGATATTAGGTGCAATTTCCTCCATATTAATATCAATATAGTTTTCCATTTCTTTTCTTAATTCATAAAAGCCTAGAACCTTACTGCTAAGATTTTGAATTTTCGACAAATCAAATTCCGCTATTTTAGCCCCTATTGAACTTAATGCGGCTTTAGAAAATTTTAGAGCATTTTCATCCTGAATAGATAGATTTTTTAAATTCGGAAAAGAAAAATTTTCCCTATTACCAAGATTCATTACCAGATAGGCATAAGTTTCATGTTTTTCAACTAACCTATTAAGTTCAGGAAAATGAATTCCATACCACTCTTTAATATGATTCATAAAAAGGTTCAAAGTTCGATCCAAATCGTCAAGTGTCTGAATCGATTGTGAAATTAATAAATCTTTATTCTCAGAGGCTTCTTTGATTTTTAATTTTGCAAGTTCAATACTCACTTCGCGATTCCAATTAAGTAATTCCTTCGGTGTTTCAATAAAGCCTGATTCTATTGCAAGTGTTTTCATTTTTAATCTAAGTTTTTTTAATTTAGAACTCCGAATGATTTCTATTTTAAAATTAAAATTTTTTTCAATTGCTTTTACTATCTTATCATTTTCAAAAGAAAAATTATCAAAACCTTTATTCAATAAAGTATTAATAAAAGAACTCAGCTGCAGAGAAAGAATTCCATCATCATATTTCTTTAAAGTTTCAGCAACCAATTTGGGATCTTTCTTAAAGAGATATATTTCCATAAATTCATGTTGTTCATTAAACGCTACTATCCCAAAGGTAAATTGAACAATTATTGCTTTCATTTACTTTTCTCTCTAATTCAAATTATTCGCCATCTCATCCTATTAAATTGTATTGATAAGATTTGAAATAAAATCATCCAAAAACAAAAAGTCTAAAAAAAATAACTATAGCTAAAGTTTAAACTTTTGTAATAATAATATTTATAAGAAAAATTGGGGGAGAATGATTTTTGCCTAGAGTTCCTCATCGATCTCGAGGAGTTAAAATATTAAAAGCTGTTTCATCGCCCCTTAGATTGAAAATTTTGAATCTATTATTTGATAAAGGATCTCTATCTTATACTGAATTAATGATCTCTCTCAAAATGAACCCAAGTAGAGACGCGGGAAAATTTGCTTATCACTTAAAATTTTTACTAAAAGCAGATCTAGTTGAAGCAGATTCAAACCTAAAAAAATATCTTCTCACGGATCTAGGAAAAATGATTTTAGATGTCACTGAAAAAGTCGATAAAACAGCTTTTGGTCAAAAAGAAATGCTAGTTCGAACCTCTCATTTCACTTTGGAAGAATTTGATGTCAATAAAATTGCCAAATCATTAATAAAAGAAGCTAAAGTTCCCCCAGAAATTGCCCAAAAAACAGCAAAGGATGCAGAGAAGAGATTAAGAAAATCAAAAGCAAAATTCATAACTGCTCCGTTAGTAAGAGAAATTGTAAATACAATATTAGTTGAAAGAGGATATGAAAATTATCGTCATAAGCTTACTAGAGTTGGAATGCCTGTTTTTGAAATAACTGAATTATTATATTCTAAAAAAACAATAAAAAGCTCTTCAATTTTATTGTCTAATGCTGGAAAAAAAGTTTTTGAAGAATACGCTTTATTAAATATATTTCCACGAGATATTGCTGATGCGCACCTATTAGGTACCATAGATATAGAAGATTTAGGGACGTGGATATTAAAACCAAAAGAAGTAATACATGATATCAGGTTTTTTTTTGAAGCTGGTATTAATATTCCTAATAATGAAAATGTTTCAATAAACTCGCCTAAAAGTTTGGATTCAGCATTAAATGTAACATTAAATGTTCTTCTACTTTGTAAAAAAGAAGTAAATTCTACCCAAATTCTTGATAGTTTTAATGTATTCCTATCTCCTTTTATTAAAACCAACAATATTCCAAAAATAAAAAATAGTCTTAGAAGATTTTTAGTCAATATTAGTCAAAATGTTAATACAACCATTAGTTTAGATCTTTCGAATTCAGAAATAATAGCAAAAATTAACACAATTAGATTAATAGAAAAAAGAAAAATCGAATATAGTGATATAACAGAAAAAAGTATTTTGATAGCTTCACTTATTATTGATATAGTTACTGAAAAAAGTGTTTTCAAACCATTATTTAATCCTAAAATCATAATAAAGATGAATAAAGATTCATTTAATGAAAAGAATCTAGTTAAAATTATCCAAAAAGCTCATAAACTATCTTTTGAAAAAGGAAATATATTTTTTGAAAATGTAGTAGCTAAAGAAAAACCAGAATGGGGAGTTTTTTCAAGCTCAGGAGTGAAACTTTCAACTGATTTATCCGGAGACTGGGAAACAGACACATTACGGACTGGCTGTTTAGGAATCGTAGCAATAAATTTACCAAGAATCGTTTTAGAAAGCGAACTTGATCAAAATAAATTTTTTGAAATCTTGAAGGAAAGATTTGAGTTATCAGCTCGTGCGTTAAGAATTAAATATAATACTCTAAAACAAATTGGAAAAACATCACTTCCTTTTCTAACACAAAAAACAAAAGGAGAACCATATTTTAGGCTTGACCATTGTTCACGCATAATTAACTTAATAGGATTTCAAGAAGCTGTAGAAAAGTTATCAGGAAAAAAAATAGAAAGTATAGAAAGCCAAAAATTTGCCAAGGAAATAATTAAAAATGTATTAAGATTTAAACGAAAAATTGGCAGAAAATATGGAAAAAGATTGTTCCCTGCAATTTTGCCAAATTCTGAAGCATCTAAAAGATTAGCAGAGATGGATATTGAGAAATTTGGAGTAGCCAAAGTAAAATTTTCAGGAACAAGATTTAATCCATTTTTTTCCTCATCAATGAGAATAGAACTTAAAAAAGAACAATTAAATATAAAATTTGAGTCTTTGCAAATTAATAAAGAATTAAGTTATCTCAATTCCGGTGGATGTTTGTACATAATAGATTTGACAGATAGAAAATCCAATTATAAAGAACTAATAAATGTTACAAAAAATTTAATTAAAAATAAATGGGTAGAACTTTTCATATATAATAGAAATATCTCTTTTTGTAAGAATTGCAAAAAAACATGGCAAGTAGAGATTCAAAAGTGTCCTTCCTGTAGATCTCTAAGTACAATGAGAAATTTTGATCGTTTTCAATCAACTTAAATCTAATCCATTCTTCAAGTAGCTAACACAAGTGATAAAAGAGCCATTCTAACAACAATACCATTCCATACTTGCTGAAAATATTTTGCTTGAGGAGTATAATCCACTTCAGACGAGATTTCATCAATTCTAGGAAGAGGATGAAGAATTATAAGATCATTTTTCCCAGTTTTTAGAGTATTTAAATCGATCTTATATACTCCTTTCATTTTGTAATATTCGGTTGGATCCGGAAATCTCTCCTTTTGTATTCGAGTTATATACAATACATCAATTTGAGGAATTACTTTCTCAAGATTTTCATCTTGGATAATCGATATTCTATCTTTTATAGATCTAAAAACTTCTTTTCTCATTCTCAATGATTCTGGCGAGATTAAGTACAATTCAATATTGTATAAAGAAAGGGCATAAGCAAGTGAATGAACAGTTCGTCCATATCTTAAATCTCCCACGAGAGCAATTTTTAGACCATCAATTTTTCCTTTTTCCTTTTTAATTGTATATAAATCCATAAAAGCTTGAGTAGGATGTTCATCTGCACCACTGCCTGCATTTAATATAGGAACTCTAGAGAATTCAGCCGCAAGTTTTGCAGATCCTTCAAGAGGATGTCTTAAAGCAATTATATCCGCATAATTCTCAATTGTTCTAATGGTGTCTGATAGGTTTTCACCTTTTCTAACAGATGTAATATCAGCATCAGCAAACCCAATTGTTGACCCTCCAAGTTTTAGCATTGCTGCTTCAAAACTTAATCTAGTTCGAGTACTTGGCTCAAAAAACATTGTTGCTAAGATTTTTCCCTCCAAAATCTTGGATCCCTTTAAGGCAATAGATTCCATGCTTTCGCTATTTTTTAATATATAATCGATTTCTTCTCTCGAAAAATCCTCAATGGATATAACATCTCTTCCCTTGAAATTCAATTAGACACCAAACACAAGAAGAATGATAAGTTATAATTAACATTTTTGCGATTAATTTAATTAAGATAGTTTAAAAATATCAGTTTTTAATTTGTAGAAACTCAATTTAATAAGTAATGCTCTAATAAGTAATGTTGCTTTAATGTAGTCTTTATGTTTTTGTAATTTCTTCATTATAATTCATTAATTTATTTCTTCCATCAAAATCTCGGAAAATAGTAAAAAAAGAGGTATTTAACTAAATAAAACTATTTTAGAAGTTGGAAAAATTAGAATATATTTTTATTCAAAAAATAAAAAATTAATTTATAAAAGTTCCAATTCTTTTGCCTATTACTGCATCTAAAATATTATTTGGATTAAAACCGTTTACGACAATCAAAGGTATATTCCCCTTTTTTAAAATTTTAATTGCTTCTGGATCCACTATCTGATGAATTCCAGCTTTATGCTTTGTTTCTTCAAATATTTTAGAAAGATCATCAAATGATAAGTTATCAATTTTTAAGGCATCAACATATTTTTTTGGATCCTTATTATAAATTCCATCTTGATTTGTCGCCTTAACTATAAGCTGTGCATTTATCCTTTGAGCAACCAAAGCTGCAACGGTATCAGTTGTAATTCCAGGTTTAAGTCCACCCATTACTACAACTTTATTCTTTCTAAGAAAATTACTAACTTCTTCTAAAGTTATCGCTATTTTATTCTCTTTTGATCGACTCATTTTTTTTAAGAATAGTTGAGCAAAAGTACGGGAAATTGAAATTGCCACTTCATCTTGGTCTTTTTCTCCTAAACTCAATTTTTTAGCAATAGCAATAAATTCTCTAGCAAGAGTCCCCCCACCTACAACGACAGCAAGCTCGTGTTTTTGTTTGCTTAGAGTTTGAACAACTTCCACATATCTACTTATAAGATCAGTGTTTACAGGAGATGCTACAACTGAACCTCCCAATCGCAATACAATTCGCATTAATTCACCTCTAGTTGATAGACTATAATTCGTTTGAAATAAAATTTTTCTACTTAATCTTTATGATAATAGCAAAATTTTAATCAATTTATTATAGGTTTATTCTTCATCTTTCACAATTTCCATGGGTTGACCACAACAAACAAGTATTCCTGATCCTGAAACTACTACTTCAACTGCATTACCACATATTCTGCATACATACAGTTCTCCAACATTTGTCATTGATTCACCCCCATTATTTAAATCTGGTAGATTAAGCCTATGATAACCTTTTCTTTTAAATTAGTACATACAATAAACAAAATATTGTAAGCTTCTTACTTTAATTT
>LFWW01000014.1 GCA_001273385.1 miscellaneous Crenarchaeota group-6 archaeon AD8-1
AAAGACGGTGTGATAAACGCTGTTCTTATAAGTAAAAATTAAGATTTCTTCTTTTCATTTCTTATAGTATTAGCTCTATTTTTAAAAAGCTTGGTTGCAATTTTATTAATTAATTGTCCTTTCGAATATTTCTTTTCAACCAATAATAATCCAGTTCTAACCCAAGGTTTTTTTGGGTAGCTTATGTCAGGATTAAGTTCGCATTGAAAACCTAATTTTGAAACAAAGTTCACAATCTCATTTATTTTCGGAGATTTTACAGCAAGATTTTTAGATACCCTGCGACCCATTTTTCTTGTTCTATTTGAATCAAAATAGGCTGGCCATATTACGCTTTTATCCTTTTTTCTCACTTTCAATCTTCACCTAAGTTATTTATGTGAATAATAGGTCACCAATTTTCCTTCGTTTTGATCAACTCTTACAAACCCAAACCTCTCAAATTGTATAATAGTATTAGGTTTTAAATTTTTACAAGCGCTCTCAGCAAACCCATTATTTATAGAAGCGTCAGGCATAATAACAACACAAGGAATATTTGCATTTTGACAAATCCAATGAATAAATTTTGACCTTAATTTTTTGGCTTCCTTATATGATTCACTAACATAAGATGCTTTAATATCATTATCATTAATTTGATCAATTCGAAAATTAAAAAGCTCCATTAATCTAAAAATTTTATCTTTGAATGAATTTTTAACATCATTTTTATCAATCCAAAATGAAACCTGATTTTGATTTCCTTCCGGTATAATTTTGTAAGTTCGAAAACCTATATCAGGATTTTGAGGATGAAGCTTAAGAGTAGCTTCAAAGATTCTAGGCACAAATTTTACTGTGAGCAAAATTGGATTTAATACAAGAAAGTATCTGTTAGTCTTAGGATCCAAAAATTTCCTGTTATAAGAATATAAATTCTCCCAGCTTAGAGTAACATCAGCTGTTTTTGGTCCCACATCAATAATCATTTTCTTGATCGACTCTGGTTGTATCCCACGTTTTTTTAATGCTTCAAAAGTTGCTAATCTGGGATCGTCCCAACCATAATAATCACCATCTTTAACTCCTTTAATGATCTTTGATTTGCTTAAAAGGGCACCAGTAATTTTTAATCGACCATAATGAATTGTCTCTGGATAATCCCAAGCAAAATATTCATACATATATTTTTGGCGAACCATATTAGTTAAATGCTCTTTTCCACGAATAATGTGGGTGATTCCCATAAGATGATCATCTATTCCTGCTGCCATGTTATAAAGTGGCCAAACCCGGTATTTATTTCCAGTTCTCGGATGAGGAGATTTATTTGTGTTAATTATTCTCAAAGCAGGCCAATCTCTAACTGCTGGATTAGGATGATAAATATCTGTTTTAATTCTAACAATAGCTTCACCTTCAGCATAAGCCCCTTCCAGCATTAAATTCCAGTGCTTTAGATTTTTCTTTACTGAAAAACTTCTACATTTACACTCTTTTTTTTGGTTTATTTTTTTTCTAAAATCATCCGGAACACATTTACAAACGTAAGCTTGTCCCTTGGATAGAAGCTTTTCAGCATAATCATAATAAATTGGGAGTCTATCACTTTGAATGTATTCTTCATCAATAACACAGCCAAGCCATTCTAAATCTTTTCGAATAGAATCATAGAATTCTATAATAGGTTTTTTCACTTTAGGATCAGTGTCTTCAAATCTTAAAATGAATTTTCCGCCATATTTTCTTGCGTATTCATGGCTTAGGATTATCGCTCTTGCAGATCCTAAATGCAGAACACAATCAGGATTTGGAGAAAATCTTGTTATAATCTTCGAGTATTCGTCAACACTTTTTAGGGGTGGAAGCTTCCTTTTTTCCTTAATTTTCTCTTTTTTATCAGCATTTGGCCATCTCTTTTTTACTATTTGAGTTTGTTCTTCAATAGAAAGAAGATTTATTTCTAAAACTGTTTTATCAATTAGGTTTGATAAATCTTTTATCCTCTTCTTAAGATCTGGGTACTCAACTATTATTTTTCCAATAATAGCACTCGATTGAGCTTTTCCATTATGTTTTATCGCATTTAGAAAAGTAACTTTTTGAATAATTTCGCTTAACTCTTTGTCTTTATCAAGAATCAACATTTTTACCTTCAAATGTCAAATAGATCTTTGCACTAAGAATTGTGCAAATGCTTTTAATTTCTCCTTTGCTTCAGATGAAGGCAAATATTGCTCTACGGAAAACCAACTATTTTCAACCATTTTTCCAGCTATTTTCTTTACATATTCAAAAGAACCGTGTTTTTTTATGATACTTATTGCTTCATCTCTTACTTTTTGATCAGAAGTGTGCATATCCAAGATTTCTATAAGCCTTTTTCTTTCTTTATTAGTCGCGATCTCCAAAGTATGAATAACTAACAAAGTTCTTTTTCCTTCAGTTATATCCATTCCAATCGCCCCCTTTTTTTCCGCAAATATTTTACTTGTTAAATCTAAAATATCATCTTGCATTTGAAAAGCAACTCCAATACTTTCAGCATACCTTCCGAGCCTGACCACCAAATCTTTATTAGCTCCGGCCAAAACAGCTGCAATTTTTGCAGCCATTCTAGCTAAAGTACCAGTTTTATATGCACACATTTGCAGATAATCTTCTTTAGTAAGAGGGTGAGAATTTGTTAACCCCTTATGCCATGCAATATCCATTGCTTGACCCAAGCTTAGATTAATCATTTCCTGAACATAAATTTCATAAATGTCCCGAAGAGTATCTGCTGGAATCTTATTTCTATTCATAATAAGAGGCAATAATGGAAGATAATACATCGCATTCCCAGCATTTACCGCAATATCCAAACCAAACAATTTGTAAGTACATGGTGATTCTCGTCTTAGTTCTGATGAGTCTTCAACATCATCTATCATCAAAGTACCATTATGTATAACCTCGGGAATTATAGCAAAGTCCAAAAGCTCCATTGGATTTTTTCCCAAAGCCTCACATATTAATAAAAAAAGAGCAGGACGCCATCTCTTGCCGCCTCTATCCAAAATATCCCATATAGGATTTGCTACACCTTTATCCAAAGTTTCTAAATTGTAACTATAACTAGGAGGGTTAACTTGGAAAATTATATCAGCCTTAGAAAACTTTCGTGGAATATATTTTTCTATTGTTTTATCTATGAGAGACGTATACTCTTCGATAAAAGATAAGATATTCAAATATTAAGAATCTCCTCTTCTGGCATAGCTTTCTAAATCACAACCTCTTAATCGCAGCCATTCAGCTGTTTTACCTGTTACGACAACAGGTGTCTTACTCAGTTCATTGATTGTCTTTGCTCCCACGAGGAACATAACATTCCTGAGTTCAGCCAACAAAAAAGACAATAAACTGCTGGTTTCATTAACTCCACAAACTGCTGCTCGAAGAACAGGCCGAGCTATGCTCGTTAGACTTGCATTCATTGCCAATGCCTTAGCAATATCTAAACCAGTTCGAATCCCTCCAGAAGCAATAACTGGTATTCTCACCCCGTTATGTGCTTCTGCAATACAAGTAGCTGTTGGAATTCCCCAATCCCAAAAGGCTTCCCCTAACATGTGTTGATCTTGATTTTCTTCATTTATTGTTCGATAAAACTCAACAGCAGCAAAACTTGTTCCTCCAACACCACCTATATCAATAGCTTTTGCTCCAGCGGCTTCTATTGCCTTTGCTTCTTCTAATGCAATTCCACAACCAGTTTCCTTCACAATTATAGGTTTATCTATTGAATTGGCAATCTCAGCTATCTTTCTGGTTATTCCTACAAAATTAGTTTGACCTTCAGGTTGAATTGCTTCTTGGAGTGGATTAAGATGAATAGCAACAGCGTCGGCATCAATCATTTTTATAATTTTTTTAATTTCTTTTACACCATAACCATGAACAAGTTGAACTCCTCCAATGTTAGCAATAAGAAAGGCGGTTGGAGCTTTTTCTCTAGCCACAGCAAAAGTTTTCACTAAATTTTTATCTTCTAAAGCAACCCTTTGACTACCAACGCCCATTCCAAGCTTAAGATTTTCAACAGATTCAGCAATAACAGAATTTATTTTTTCAGCTTCATGCGTACCTCCAGTCATAGCTCCTACAATTAAAGGAGCTGATAATCGATGTCCTAAGAATTTTGTTGAGAGATCAATCTTTTTTTTATCAATTTCTGGAAGAGCTTTATGAATAAATTGAATGTCTTCAAAACCTGATGTAACTTTCTTAGCTTGAGCAAGCTGATCTAGACAAATCTTAATGTGGTCCGCTTTTCTTTTTTCAGTTTCTTTTGACATTTTTACTCCTTCTCTAATAAGGTACCTTTAACTTTAGAACCGGTTAGAGCTTTGTAAACACGGTTAGGTTCATTTGCATTAATAATTAAAACAGTAATACCTTGTTCGATAGCAGATGTTAACTCGTTTATTTTTCCCAACATCCCACCTGTAACATCCAATGAGTTTGAAGCAGCTATGCTGTGCTTTTTGTCTTCCAATTCTTTTAAGGTGAGATGTTTATACAACTTTGAATTCTTTGTTTTTTTGGGATCTGAGTCACATAACCCATCAACATCTACTCCTATTACAATTTTATTTGCTCCAAAGTTTCGAGCTAAATAAGAAACGATTTGATCACCAGAAATTACAGTAAATCCTAAAGTGGAATCTAATATAGCATCTCCATAAAGAACTGGTGTAATTCCCATTTTCAATAATGATCCAATAATTGTTTGGTCAAAAAAATTAATTCGCCCATTCTCTGTAACAATACATGAAGATGGAGCTACGCTAACTGAAGGAAAGTTATGCCAAATAAGCGCATCCATAAAGAGTCCATTTAAAACAGTCATTACATGATGAGTCTCAGCAAAACCTACTTTTTGATATTCTTGCTTTAAACCTTCTTTTATACCATATTTTTTTGCTATAGGATGACCAAAACTTCCTCCACCATGCACAATTATTAATTGATTAATGTTTGCTTTCTTTATCTCATTAGCTATACGATTTATTATTTCAGTTCTTGCAGACAGTTCTCCACTCTTATCAGTTATCACTGAACCACCTATTTTCAAGATAGTAAGTTTATTTGACAAATTATTCCCCTTTTCTTGAATTCATAACAATTACTTTTTCATTATTAATTTGAACTTTATCACCTGATTTGATTTTCGAAATATCAATAAAATCCACGCAAGGTATATCGGATATAATTGCTCCTACAGCAATAACTGTTTCACATTCTTTATTGATAATACCAGCAGGTGAAGTCCCATTTTTTTTCATTCTATATAAAGTATAAGATCCAACTGTCGAACCTTTTCCGGTAGGAAAAACTAAAATTTTATCTTTTACACTTTTTCCTTTGAGTTCATGATCTTTTTCAATTATTTGACCGGATAGCGGATCGACACCCCCATAAAATGAAATAGGTTGTGAAGTCACTAAGGCTAAATTCTCAGCTTTTCCTTTCATTATAATTCTTCCCTTCATTTCCATTTTCCAGTCACCCCCGCGTCCACACACTGCTTTATACTACCCATTTTTGTGAGCATTTTATTATGTCTTGAATAATAACATCCCTTTGCCGAGGTTGTTGCTACAGATTTGAATCTACCCTTTAAAGGAGCAACAGCCATACAAGTATCACATGCAAATTTTCCTCCTGCTTTTTCAATTATTTTAGTATATCCACGAATATCAGAAAGCTGTTTTGTACTTCTAGAGCTAGCCACCCAGAATTCAGTGTTAGGACAAATTTTCTTATTTTCTAATAATCTAGCAATCTCGGCAATTTCTTTGATAGAACAATGAGGACAACCAATGCAAACTAATTCTATTTCAGAAACTGTATCATTTATATGAGAGTAAGCTTCTTTTATGTCACTCTGTTCTATAATAATATTATCTTTTGGAATTCGATACTTCTCAGATCCAGGAGTAATATTCTGGATATAGTATATTGGCTTTGAACCAAAGGTTACAACGGAAGCAGAAAAGGATTTTAATCTATCCAAATCCACTTCCTTTATGCCGGTGATATAAGGGATTTTATTTTCAGCCTTTTTTCCTATAACATAGCCTAGAGCGCCAAAATCTGAGAGATTTTTTAGTTTAGCGTTAACTATAATATTAATATCTGGAATTCGATTTTCATCCAAATGGAGACCATAATAAGGTGTTTTACCTACAAATGCAGCTGCCAAAGCAGAAGGGCCTCCCTCTCTATTTGTTTTTGCACCAATAACTGAATTGGCAAAAGTCACTGCTGATGATTCTGACCAAGCTATATGCTCTCCATACCGAGGAAGATTTCCTATTAGATAAGGTGTGCAGGTACATGATACTATAATACCCATCTTTTCAAAAGCTTTAATTACCAATCTCTGTTTTTTCGCAAAATCTTCACTTATTCCAAGATTTTTCCAGTTTTCCAAATCCATTCCTGCAGGATTAAGAGTAGTTAGAACTCTTACCCGTCCATCTTTGGCCAATTCTTCCAAAAATGCTAATCCAGCATCTCCTAAGTTATGGTATGAAACTCCAGATACTTGAACAGAACCAACCTCTATTAATTTATCAGCTCCATAAATATTTCCAAGAGCAACAAGGATTTCCATAGACTTTTTGACAGAAAATCCTTTATCCCCTCGTAACATACTTTCTTCTTCTCTTGTTAGATACATAGAAATCACAGATAATTATTCAAATTAATTTGATCGTAGTCTACTTTTTTAAATCCTTTTCCGGCAGTTTTATCTGGAATAGTGGCATCTAAACCAACTTTGCATGTCCTAGCTTTTTTTCCTTCGCTTAGATCGCCAGAAGGATCTAAAGATGATCCTCTCATATTTGGAAGAACAACTGCATTTTTATCAGCTTGGAATCTAGTTGCCAAAGACCATTCAACATCATTTGAGTCATAAATATCTATATCATTATCAACGATAACACAATGTTTTAGTGATCTATGACCCTTAAAGGCAGCTTCAATGGCTTTTTTGCCATCATCGAAATGTTTTTTTCTTATTTTTATTACTGCATGAAGCCAACTACAACCTCCTGGAGTTATATAAACATCTTTGCAATCACACACTTTATTAACAGATGTGTAGATAGCGGGCTCCATTGGCATTCCCATCAAGAATTTATGCTCGTTTTTTCCAGCTAGTATTGCCTGATAGATGGGCTTTTTTCGGTGAGTAATACATTTTATCTCAATTACTGGTTGTTGTCTTACTTTATCGACTATTCCAGTTAAATCCAGAAAAGGTCCTTCCGGAGCCTTTTCTTTTGTAATTCTTCCTTCCAACACAATTTCACAATTTTTAGGAACTTCAATATCAACTGTCTTACATTTTACCAATTCTAGAGGCTCAAGAGAGTTGGACATTGCTAATTCATCAACACCTTTGGGAAGAGAAGTTGCAGCAGAAAGCAAAGTTGCTGTGGAATTACCGATACAAATAGCTATTTCAAGCTCTCCACCAGCTTTCTTAAGAGCAGTATCTGTTCCTCTTTCTTCAACAATTCTAGCTACAAACTTGTTTTTATCCAGTAACATTAATCTATGAAAACACATATTTCTGCCCAATTCAGGATCTTTTACTATTGATACACCTGAAGGGATATATTTACCACCATCTTTTCGGGTGTATTTAAGTATCGGAAGCTTGGTAACATCAACATTTTTTTCGACAACTTCTTGACATTCTCCTTTATTTACCATTTTGGGCGGGATTGGATTTTTCATAGCTCTTGAAAGACTACATAAAAGTTCTCGCCTTTCTAAGTTCAAAGCGTTTGCAATTAATAATTTAGAAGAAACCAATCCTGCAACTACAGGGATTCTTGATTCTTTAACTTTCTCAAATATCACAGGTTTCTCATTAAGAGAGCTTATTATGGCAGCTATCTCATATTCAGTTGTAACCTCTCTAGTTACATGAATTAATTTGGCATTTTTATCTAACTTATTTAAAAAGTCCCTTAAACCCAATTTTTTTGCCTCACTCATTAGTAATGAAAATCAAGTTATATTCCTTTAACTCCGATTTTAGTTCTAAGTACTTGAAAACCTTGTTTTTCTATTTTCTTGGCAACCTTTTCCTGCAGTTCTTTTCCAGGAGTTAAAGCAGTCATACAACCCCCTCCACCGCCTCCTGTTAATTTTGCTCCAAAAGCCCCATTTTTTTTGGCAAGATCCACTAAATAATCCAACTCCTTACAAGAAACTTCAATTTCTTTCAAAAGAGAATGATTCATATCCATCAAACTGCCAACTTCTAATAGATCAAAATTTTTGATAGCTATTCTAGCTTCTTGGGCTAATATTTGTGCTTGGTTAAAAATTGAATCATATTTTTCAGGATATCTTGTTTTTCTTTTTGCTACTCCTTTAACCATTTCTTTTGTATTTGCAACTATTCCAGTACTACCAATTATTATTTCAACTGGTTTTTCAATCGAAAGGCTCTCAATCTTATTTGGGCCGCCTTTCAAATTCTTTTGAAACCAAAGTAAACCTCCAAATGTTGCAGCTGTATTGTCAATACCTGAAGGATTTCCAGCATAAGCTTTTTCGGCTTCATAAGCAATATCGTTAATTTCTTGATTTGAAAAAGATAAATGAAATTCCTGGGCTATAGCCCGAGCAATAGCTACACTACTGGCTGCAGAAGCACCTAATCCACTAAAACCAGGAAGAGAACCACCCAACCAAATATTTAATCCTTGATTCTCTAACGAGAGATTCATTTTCTTTAACATTCTTTTTATAGATTCTAGCTGTTGAAATTTTTTCTTTTCAGCATAACCTTTGGAGCCTTTTCGATCATCATGAACCTTAATAATCTTATCGTTTTTTATTACTTCTGCATCAGCAGTTGAATCTACAGCTGAAACAATACCAGGAATACCATAAACTACAAAATGTTCTCCAAATAAAATTACTTTACCAAAACCAGATCCTTCTCCCAATAGCTTACACCTTGAACCATACGTATTATTGAAAGTAGATAAAAAACATTCTTTTTATTCATAAATCGTAAAAAATCATAATCAAATACATAAAAGAGTGATCAAATCTAATAATAGGCGGAATGTAGCAAAGATTTTAGTTGCTCTTTTTATAAGATTTAAACTAGACCTAATGAGGAAAAATAATTAGAATGGCACAAAAAAGCTTATTTGATTTTACAAAAAAACCAAAGGAAAAAATAAAAAAAGAAAGCAAAACAAACACTTCATCAGATATAGTGTCCGATGCCGTTCAGAAAACTGAAAAATATAAGAGAAAAAAAGATCAACTAATATTTCCTCCAATAGCTCCAAGTGTTTTGTCTCCTTCGTATTTTGTTTCAGCAGGTTATAGTGGCCCAGAAAAAAAAGCTATAATAAAATTATATGAACCTGAATCTGAAACAATATACTTTTGGCTAGATAATACAAATCATAAACCATATTGTCTAACAAATCTATCAACAAAAGAACTTGAAAAAATTCCTCGCTTAATAAATCATCAAGGCTTGGATCATTTTGAAATTATACAAAAATTCGATCCATTATCTGATAAAAATATTAATGTAACAAAAATTGTAACTAATGATCCTCTAAGAAGACATCAAAGTTTGGGAGGCAAAAATTCGCTATTATCAATCCTATATTTATGACAGAAATCTTTTTCCCGGAATGATCTATAAAATCAAAGACAATAATCTAATTCCAGTTAATCTTGAAGATAGCGAAAAAGCAATTGATCATATTAAAGAAAAATTCAAAGATGCTACTCCCCAAGAAGTTGAATATATAGAAAAATGGGCTAGATTGCTAGAATATCCAGCTCCCAAATTCAAAAGAGCAGCTATAGACATAGAAGTTCTATCCCCCATATCGACCAGAATTCCTGATCCTCGTAAAGCAGCTAATCCGGTTATTTGTGTATCTTTGTATTGTTCAGATAAACAAAAAAAAGTTTTAATTCTAAAACGTCAAGGTGTACGATTCGGAAATGAAAAATTACCTGCCAATACTGAAATAGAATACTTTCAAGAAGAAAAAAATCTTCTAGTTGCTGTGTTTAAATTCCTCTGGGATTATCCATTTATTATTACTTATAATGGAGATGATTTTGATCTCCGTTACTTGGCTAATCGAGCAAATAACTTAGGGATAAGCAGAGAAGAAATTCCTATAGTGGTAAGACAACGTGTTTGCCTTTTAAAGTATGGTGTTCATATTGATTTATACAGATTCTTTTTCAATAGATCAATAAAGATTTACGCATTTAAAAATCGTTACAAAAATGTATCTCTAGATGATGTAGGAAAAGCTATTATTGGAATAGAAAAAATTCCATTAGAAAAAAAATTTAGCGATTTAACATATAGCGAACTTGCCAATTATTGTCTTAGAGATTCAGAAATAACTTATAAACTAACAAGTTTCCAAGATGAGTTATCAATGAAACTTATTCTGGTCTTATCCAGAATCAGCAGCATGCCTATGGAAGATGTAAGCCGACAAGGAGTATCACGTTGGATAAGAAATTTTATTCATCGGGAACATAGAAGAAGAAACATATTAATCCCCAATTATGAGGACATTCTTTCTAAAAAGGGAAAAACAACTACCACTTCCATTATAAAGGGAAAAAAATACAAAGGTGCAATAGTTGTTGAACCCGTTCCAGGTATTCATTTTAATGTTGCAGTACTAGATTTTCCGAGTCTATATCCCTCAATAATAAAAGTTTGGAACCTTGGATATCAATCGGTACGTTGTCCCCATTCAGAGTGCAAAAAAAATTTAATACCAAACACATCCCATTGGGTTTGCACAAAAAAACGCGGATTAGAAAGTCTTCTTGTAGGATCACTTAGGGATATTAGAGTAAAATGGTATAAAGTAAAAGCTAGCGACATAAAATTATCAGAAGATCTCAGAAACTGGTACAGCATAACTCAAGGAGCATTAAAAGTAATATTAAATGCTAGTTATGGAGTTTTCGGTGCAGATAGTTTTGATCTTTATTGTCCTCCCGTAGCAGAAGCCACAGCAGCAATTGGAAGACATGCAATAACACAAATATTAAACAAATCAAAAGAATTAGGAATTCAAGTTTTATATGGAGACACTGATAGCTTATTTTTAAAGAATCCCAGCAAGGAACAAATCTCGGAATTAACTCTCTGGACTGAAAAAAGATTAAAAATGGGAATTGATGTTGAAAAAGTCTACAGATATGCAGTTTTTAGTTCACGAAAAAAGAATTATCTTGGCATTTTAAAAGATGGAACAGTAGATGTAAAAGGATTAACTGGAAAAAAAAGACACATACCTTCAATCATAAAAAATGCGTTTAATGAAATGAAAGAAAGACTTGCTCAGGTTAAGAATCCGGCTGAATTTGAAGAAGCTAAAAAAGATATCTCCAAAATTGTTTATGATTGTTATATAACAATAAAAAGAAGAAGATGGGAAAATATTAATGAGCTTGCATTCCACGTTGTATTGGGAGAAGACTTGCATCGATACACTAAAACTACACCCCAACATGTAAAAGCTGCACGAATCCTCCAAAAACAGGGTTTTGAGATAAAGGCTGGAGATTTAATTAGTTTTATTAAGGTGACTAGGGAACCTCGAGTCAAACCCGTTGAAGTAACAACAAAAAACGAAGTTGATGTAGATAAATACGTGGCTTATTTAAAATCCACCTTTGAACAAGTCTTAGATGCTTTAGGATTAAGTTTTGATGAAATTATTGGATTAACAAAGCTTGAAAGATTTTGGTCATGACTAAACAATTAAAGATTATGCAAGATAAAAAATTATAAAAATATTTTTTTAATCGACTAAAAAACGATTAAAGGATATAGATATAAAACTGAAAAGATAGTAAAAATGCCGATAATTAGAGATATTATCATCACTACTTGCTTTTCAGTAAGATACCGGTGATAGGTTACTAAAGTAACTAAACTACGTCTATGTTCAGAATGCAACTTTTTACCATTGAATATAACACGCGGTCTCTTTTGAACGATAAAAATTGATAATAGAATTAGTGCTGAATTAAAAACATACGGAATAATTGAAACAATTAATGATGACTTTAGATCCGTTATTATAGCAAAAGAGGCAAGTGTCATACCTACAGCAAAAGAACCAGTGTTTCCCACAAATATTTTACCTTTAAAATTAAAAAATGCAAGAATTAGCCAAACTAAAATAGGACCCAACATCAGAATAAAAGATGGAGATAGGACCATTAAACCAATCAGAATTATTGCTGGGCATATAGTCTCCAAACCATTTAATCCTCCTAATTGGTTTATTGTGTTAGTTACAATCATAATAATTAATGGTATTATCAAGAAGTAATAGAGTTCATTGAATTGAATTACTCCTATTATTGGCAAAATAATGGATGTTCTCAATCCATTCTCTATTGCAAAATAGATTAGTGGTAGAGCCGCAATCAATGGCATAAATGCTTTATATCTCCATTTAAGATCTATCCAATCATCTAATAATCCCATAAAACCCCCAAATAAAATACAAACTGCAAGAGTCAATGGAGCTGAAACATTATTCGAAGGACTAACGATACCTGTGAAATAAAGAAAGAAAAGATATACTGTAGTAAAAAGAACATAAACTATTCCTAAACCATCTGGAATTAACGGGTTTCCAACTTTATGTTGATCAGGTTTTCTTGGAAACAATGTTGACCTTCCTTAACCAATCAAGTTGATGTTGCATTAAAGAAGCTTTCATAATCTATTTCATATAAAGCTACTAAAGGAATTACCCCACCATACTCAAAAGGCGATGTATCAAGACCAGAAATGAAAGCTGGTTTAAGATATTTAGGTTCTACACCTGGTTCATCAGGCGATACTCCCGCTGCTTGAGATGGTTCTGATTCTGTATAAAGTTGTCTGGCCCAACTCATCATTTTATAAATTACCGTGTCTCTTCCTCTTGAATTCCAAATCCATGTACCAGTATTTTGATTTGGCTCGCCAAAATCATTCTCATCAATCCACATTAAATCTTCTTCGATCCAACCATCCTCAATAAATCGATCCCTGCTAGACCCTGAAATACTTGCCATCCAACTCCATTTTCCCTCATCACCCCAAATACCAGCAGTTGCTAGTAGGTTTCCTGATTGATCTTGACCTATGAAAACGGTGTGAAAAACCAATATGTATTTTACATCATAATTAGCCAACATTGGTATTGATTGTTCTTCAGGAGACATAAAAATAAAACCAATATCCTCTATTTTTGTTGTATTAACTGTAGCGTTATCAGCTAAAGTAGTAACATTTCCCGGTATCCCGAGCCAATAACCATAATCCCACCAACAGCAAACCACATCCGTTGATTGCAAATTATTATTTGTATAATTTAGCATATCAATCCATTCAGATACAGGATCATCTGGAGCAATTGGAAGACTGCTTGAGGTAATAGTTAGTGGGGAATAGGCTGCAGTTAATGATCGAGGGATGCCCCCATTTTGGGGCATAAATGAGAGGCTCAAAACTAAGAGTAAAAAGATCAACAAAATAGCACCATAACTGTATTCTTTACTTACTCTTAGCAGTTTGCGCTTAGATTTTCCAATTACTGAACTATTTTCCTTTAATAAGGCAAAGAAAGGATTTAATAGACCAACAATTCCTTTTGCAGCTAGAAGAGCAAAAGCTGGAGCGAATATAACGAGTAAACGAACCATAGAAGCAGCGAAATATAGGGATGTTGCACCAAAAATCAAAAGAAAAACATTTCTATTTGTGGGATTTTTTACAGTGAAATATATTCCGGTTATGAAAAATAAAACACCCAAACCAAGTTCATAATAAATATAAGCCCAAGTTGAAATTCTGTGTTCTGCTACAGATTCTATTAGAGGACTATTAGCACGAGTAGTTGGGAATAACACTGTAAGAAACTTTCCTGCAACCTGTGCTAAATAACCAAGTTGCCATGCTGCTAATATTCCAACAATAATTGCTGATATAATCGCAATAGTGATGTAAAGCTTTGGTTTTAAGGATATTTTATTCTGGAATGCTTCTGCGAGACACAACAAAATAAATAATGCTACTACTGGCAAAACAGCAACAGAAATCAAATAATTCAGAGATATATAGGGCCATTTTGTTGCTATAAAAAGAGCGAAACCAAAAGTTATGCTATAAGAAATTAGAAGACGAGTATTATATCTTTTTAGTAAAACCAGTGCAAAAACAAAAATAACTGCCAAACTTATCAAAAAATAGGCTGCGCCCCAACCTAATATGAAAAAAGCTAAAGAAACAGCAGATACAAGAGAATACAAGATTGATGAAAACAAAGATCTTTTTGAGTCAATTGATCTTAAAAATGTGAAAATGAACAATAACAGTCCTATCATACCTGGAAGCTCACTATCAAAGAACCCAACAGAACTCCTCTGAAGAAAAGAGGGAAGTAAAGCTAGAAAAAGAGCAGCGAATAAACCAATAGTTTTTCCACCCATATCTTTGCCTATAAAATAGAGTAGCAAACATGCAAAAGCACCCAATACTGGAGCTAACATTGCACAAAAGGTCATCAAATCAAGATTAAACCCAAAAACTGCAACTATTCTATATAAAACCGCTGCAGTCATAGGTAATGAAGGCAGGGACTTAGACATATCCAAACCATCTGGATACCATAATTGATTGTTTCTCCACCCTGGATCAGGAAAATAAGGTGAAAGCAAACCATCTTCCACCATTTTTTCAGTTAAGCTATATTGATAATAGGGATCAAATTCATTTAATCTACTAGTTCCGGAAGGAATTTCCCAGCGCAAGGGCAAAATACGGATACTAAAAGCTATGAGAAGAATTAGAATTAATGCGGAATAGCAAAGTACTGATGTACGACTAATATTTCTTAGACTACCAATAGATTTGAAACCACTAGTTATCCTGCTATTAGATAATGCTGTTTCCTCCAACACTCAATGTATCTTGCTTGAATTATCTCTTTTAATTATTAATGTTATTAATAATTGTTATTCAGTTTTATTATTGTATTAAGTATTGTTTAATAAAAAGTAATTCAACTGCCAATAAGTCATTACTTATAGGGTTTTATTTCCACATCTATTGGTAATAAAGAGAGTTTTTTTCCACAATTTGGACATTTTCCATCATGCTGGTGTATGATTTCATCAGGAGGCTTTAGATTTCTGCCTTTATATAAAACATGATGGCATTTGTGACAAATAACGCATTGTGGCATCTACGCTTCACTTCCATAAAAATAACATCGACATCTATTTAATGGTTACTAACTACCAATTTGACAAACAATTCTGGAGAACCTTTTTCTTATTCAGATTCATAACGTGAAGGTTTTGAACGTTTCTTTATGGCTACAACCCCAATAGTAGTTATTATTATTGAAGAGAAGATAACAATGAAAGATATCTCTGGAAACGCTTGAGAATCGGGAATACCCATCGTCAAAGGAAGAGTGGCCAAAACAGCTGCAGCTAATCCTCTAGGAAACATTACAGTCATTAAATTTTTAACTGAATTATTAAAATCAGATTTTATAGTTGCCATTCTAACTACCACAATTCTAATCCCAAGAAATACAAAAGTTATCAATAAGCCAAAAATTACTGATGAAAAAGATGAAAAAGCAAATAACATTCCAGTAAAAACGAAAAAGAAAGAACGAATTAAGAAACTAATTTGACAATGAAAAGCACGAACATTATCATCTATTGATACGGTAGTTCTGAATTTCATAAGTTTAGCAATTGGTTTACTATTTCCAATAATTAAACCAAAAAATAGAGCTGCAATAGCTCCACTTCCCTGTAGAAGAGTAGCCACCACAAATGCTAACATTAATACAGCCAATGTGAGCATATACGAATTAGGTTTTCTTTTTAATTTCTCCAACATAAATAACCATAATATTCCAAAACCCACACCAACAATAATACCTACAATAAAAGCCGCTCCAACTGAGCCTAAAGCACCAACTAAACTTACTTCTCCTGATAGAATGATATTCATTGCTACAACCGCACCAACAGTACACAAAACATCAGTCATAATAGACTCTAAACTCAATAGTGTCTCAACTTTTTCATCTACTCCTAGTTTTCTGGTTAGAGCTATTACAATTAATGAACTTCCCCCTCCAACTATACTACCTAAAAGTAGACCGTTGAGAAGCCTCCAACCAAGAATCCATTTGCAGAGAGCTGCAGTTAAAATAACATTCAATATCCAGCCTAATGATGCCATGATTATGGCTCGCGGGCTATTTCTAACAGCATCGTTTATATTCATATTCAAACCTCCATCAAAAAGTATGATCATAAGGGCTAAAGCTGAAAAATAGGGTGTGATAGCAAGTAACTGTTCTTGAGCGAAAAACCCAAAAATAGGACCCATAATCACACCTAACAAGAGCAGCAATAGAGGATCAGGGATATTTGTTCTTTTGAAAAATTCTTCTCCAAGAAAACCAAATATGATGATAACTGCAGCAACCAAAAATGCCAATACAGCTATATCCAAACTATCATCATTCCTAGAAGATTAGTTGATATAATTCTTCTTTTCAATAGTTAAGATTTACTATCTAATAAATTCACCAAAAAAGATAGATTTTAGAAAATAATGGTAAAAAACAGAAATAAAAAATGAGTTTTGATTTTGTAACCTTTTTGAAATAGTAGTGACTTTGAATAATCATTCGAGGATAGATATTTTGGACGCCCATACGCTAATAATAACTGAAAAACCAGATGCAGCTAAGAGAATAGCATTTGCTCTAGATGCTAATGGAACCCCTATAATCAAATATGAAAAAGGAGGTTCCTACTATATTGCAAAAAGGAAGTTTTTAATAACTATTGTACCAGCGCTTGGACATTTGTATACAGTAACTATTCATAAAAAGAATAAAAAGAGTTATCCAGTTTTTAATTATAGATGGAGTCCTAAATACCTAACAGAAAGAAAAGCTGGCAAAATCAGAGATCGCATTGAACTTATATCGAAATTATCAAAAAAAATTGATAGATTCATTGATGCATGTGACTCTGACATTGAAGGAAGCATAATTGGATATACAATTCTAAAATACGCATGTGGAAATAAAGAGAAATTAGCTCACAGAATGAAATATTCAACATTAACAAAAGAGGATATTTTAAAAGCTTACAATGAATTATCTCCTTCTTTAGATTTCGCAATAATTAAAGCGGGAATAACAAGGCATGAAATAGATTGGCTTTACGGAATTAACCTTTCTAGAGCACTAACAGCAATAGCAAAAAAGTATAGTGGTCGTTATACTAATTTAAGCACTGGAAGAGTGCAGGGACCAACACTAAATTTTATTAAATTGCGTGAAATAGAAAGAAAAAAATTTATTCCAAAAAATTATTGGCAAATAAAAGCCAAAATCAAAATAGAAAAATCAATATTTCTTGCACAATATAGAAAAAAATTCCTAAAGAAAAAATCAGATGAAATCGATATTATCGATAATTGTAGAGGAATAAATTGTGTTATACAAAAGTTCGAGAAAAAGAAGTATCGGATGATGCCTCCCACTCCATTCTACTTAGGATCATTACAAATGGAAGCATATAAACTCTTTAAAATAACTCCTGAACAGACTTTAAAAATTTTGCAAGGGTTATATCTTGCTACTTTGATCTCTTACCCAAGAACTAGCAGTCAAAAACTTCCAGCATCCATAGGTTACAGAAAAATAATCCAGAGACTACAAAAAAATTCTGAATATAACAAATTAGCATCTGAAATTCTTACCAAAAAAATACTAAAACCAAATGAAGGAACAAAGATTGATCCAGCACATCCTGCTATTTACCCTACTGGTAATAATCCAAATAAAGTTCTAAAAACAAATGAAAGAAAAATATTAGATCTAATAGTTAAGAGATTCTTAGCTGTTTTTTGTGATTATGCAATCAGAGAAAAAACCAAAATAACCATTAACATTGATAATTATTTGTTTTTCATAATTGGAAATCAAAGCTTAGATTGGGGGTGGATTAAATTCTATAGACCTTATTTCAAACTTGAAAATAAGATTATTCCAACTGTAAAAGAAAACCAAAAAGTCAGTTTTATTAAATTAATTTCAGAAGAAAAAACCACAAATCCCCCAGTTAGATTTAATCCAAGCAGCTTATTGAGAAAAATGGAAAAAGAAAAAATAGGAACAAAAACAACTCGTTCTGGAATAATTAAGACTCTAGAAAAACGGAAATATATAATCGGTGAAAAAATTTCGATTACTGAATTAGGAAATGAAGTAATCGAAATCCTCAAAGATTATTGTTCTAGTTTAGTTTCAGTTGAATTAACACGTAATATGGAAGTGAGAATGAAGGATATAATACAAGGAAAAGAGAAAAAAGAGACGATAATAAGGGATACAATCGAATTAATTAAAAAAACAATAAGAAGTTTATCAGATAATGAAGAGATTATTGGAACACGTTTAAAGCGTGTGATCCAAAAAGGCATGTTCAGAAGATAGTTGTTGGTTCAAGTTCTTTATGTCAAAATGGAAAATTAATATTGATAAGGTCAAAAAAAAGATGAGAAAGCGTTTTGTTGTTTGTACATATTATTTTGAAGTACTTGCAAAACGCAATATCCTCTATCATAAAAAGGAAAAATAAAACCTTTAAATCAATTATGCAAAATCTGTGGATGTCATACAATAAGAATAATGAATATCAGAGACAAAATGTGAGATTTATGTTTAGATCTAGAAGGTACTTCAAAAAAAGTTACGATTAATAAAATAAATTTCGATTATTCCTCTTAAGTATGTTTATAGAAAGATCATATTTTTAAGAATTGCAAAAATTTGATATTAATTTGAATACTAATATTACAGATTTGAGAAAAATTCATTAACGAGAAAAGTCTCTAAAGAATTAAGATATTTCAAAAAAGTGAGTTGTTAAAAATGTCTCATAAAGCTAAAAGAAGGGCTTATTCGGAATTATCTCCATTTCAAAGATGGTTACAAAAGATATCTGATTTCAAGCCTTCAGCTTTAGTTATTACCATTATATTAATCTCATACGCAGTTTTTCTCTTCGGTGGAGCTTTGTTCGCAATTGTAAATCCATTAATGCCACCTTATATCAACAATAATTTTATTTTTATTTATCCTGATATCACATCCCAATTTATCTCTGAAAACATAATTTCAGTAACAATATATTTGATGGGATTTGCAGGTATAATATATCTTTATAGAAGCACGAAATACGTTTACAAACCTAGACAAGCATACATAAATGCAATAATGGGAGCTTCACTTTTGCTTATAGCATATTTGATCTTAGAAGGAGTGCTTCTAAGAAAAATCGGCTAAAATAATAAGTTACCAAGGATGCTTTTTTAGTCTCATTTTAAACGCTACATAATTAGTTAGCAGGTGAATAGGTGGAGTTATTAAAATAACTACTAGAGCTAATTCCCAAGTTAATATTGATAGTGGAATAGAAAATAATAGAGCGCCAATTACAAAATCAATTTGATCAACTATTGGAAATAACCCTCCTGGAGAAATTCCAATTCTTCTCTTTGCAAAAGAGCCGAGTAGATCACCTACTAAAGCACCCAAGGGCGGAAGGATAATAAAAAGAGTAGAATAATCAAAAATTAGAAATTCTACAATCCCTACCAGTATACCTACTAGTAAACCAAAAAAGAAGCCTCTGAAAGTTTTGTGATCACCAAAAATTCTTTTGCCATCAAAGAAATTTTTTCCAAAATCCATCGGAGTTCCTCCACCAGCAAGAACTGGAACTGCGTTTGCACAATAAGCTGGAAAGATAAATAACAATGCTTCAGCAACCAAAGTAATAATTGGCATTTGATTAAACATAGCTAAAAGACCTCACAGCTGTGTATTCCAGTTCCGTTTATTCTTAAAGTACATTGGGCATCCTGCAAAAAGGTGGGAGCCTTTTCAATCTCAGAGAGAATAATTTGAGGTTCCATGGTTGGTTTCATCACGATTATTGTTTCTGCCCAGAACTTTAACACTCTTGTAGCTACAGGCTCTACGCTAACAAATGATTTATCAAAAACACTACGTACCTGACTAGTAATAATTATTGGCAAGCTATGAATCTTGGTATTTTGTGCTAATATTGCTAGCTGTCTATTTAATTCTCGATTTAGAGTAAAAATTTGTTTGGAAGAAGATCCAATTTTAGCCCTATAGAGGGAAGTGAAAGTATCAATTATTATCAAACCAAAATTTTTTACTATATATTCGGATAGATTATCTATAACAGCAGTTTGTTCTTTGAAATCAACTGGTTTTAGTAAAAGAATTAGATCTGCAACCTTCTTTGAATTTTCTGATGCTATTTGAGATAATCTTATTGAAGAAAAAGTATTATCACAATCAATAAACAGAGTTTTTCTATTTTTTAGAGCACAATTTATGGCGCATTGCATCAAGAGAGTTGTTTTTCCTGTTTCTGGTTCACCGTAAATTAATGTGATGCTTTCAGGAGAGATTCCGCCATCCAGATAGTTATCTAAACATTCACAACCTGTCTGAATCTTATCTATCACACTAATTCACAACCCGATAAGGATCAAGAGACTAATATTATGTTTCTTCGGATCCATTGTTTTTATTCAAATTTAATTAATAATCAAATAATTAAGGCTGTTTAAAACTAATTTAGTGATTTGTTAATCTTTAGCCTTAAAAAATTCTTGAATTTCTTTAGATAAAATATCATCTTTATTAGGCAAAACTTTCAGTCGTTCATTTATCCAAGAAGGCAGGAAGGCACGACAGTAGTATGTAGCAAATCGATAATCTAGAAAAATTATAGCTCCTTTATCTTTAAGAGTTCTGATTGGTCTACCTGCAGATTGTGAAGCCTTTTTCATAGCAGGTAAAAGATATCCATATTCTTGACCTCTCCCAGGAAAATGTTTTTCATAGTACGTTATTTGAGCCTTCACTCTTGGTTTTGGTTCAGCGTAGGGGACACCTACAATTATAGCAGAATTCATTTGATCACCTGGAAAATCAACTCCTTCTGAAGTCCGGCCCCCTTGAACTCCAATATAAACTGCACCGCCTCTATTGCCATATTCTTTGAAAGCAAGTACTAATTTTTCATTTATCTTAGAACTCATTCCTCGATATTCTTGAAAGAGTGGTTTATTCAAAACTTTTTCAAGACCTTCGTTCAATAAAGAGACGAGAACATCAAATGAGGCGACAAAAATTCCTATATTTCCTGGAGTGTTTGTAACAACTTCATTAATTCGATGTATCATTGTTTTATACATAATAGCAGTTCTCTTTTTTAGAGCGGTTGATAAACCCAGACAAACTATTGGTAGAACATTTTCTTTGGGGAAGGGGCAGGAAACAAATGATTGAACTGTATTTTCTGGAAGTTTATTTATGAGGGCGTAGGCTTCTAATGGTTGTAGAGTACCTGACATTAATACATTTGAAAATGTAGAAGAAAAAACAGGGTAGGTAATCTTAGAGGGATCTAAAGCGAGTACCTCAAGTTTTCCAGTTTTTGCTTTTTCTCTTGTAACATATGAAGTTGCTATATTAATATAGGAATCATCCTCCATGGTATTTATCCAATTAATTAGAAATTCACTCATACCATGAATGTAAGATCTAGGAGTTTTGCCTTCAGAAAGCAATTTTTGTTTTATTGAATTTCCAACTTTATGAAGATTATTAAAAAAGCCAATAGGATTCTCAATATTACCTATTTTTTGAAGTATTTCTAAAATAATTTGAGGTTCGATTATCTGTTCTCCTCTAATACTTAATATAATTTTCTCAAGTTCAGTTCTTAAGAAGTGGGCAAAAAAAGCAATTGTCTCATTTCCAAACTTCTTGGCCTCTAACTCTGCCTGTTTTAAAACAAAAAGGGATAAACTACGACTTGATATATTTATTGCGGTTTCTGGCAGATTATGTGCTTCATCAACAATTAGAATAACATCACTTAGCCTAGTTTCAATGGTTTTGAGAAAAGCATTACGAATAATTGGATCAAAAATATAAAGATAACTTAAAGCTACAACCTTAATGTCCGATAAAGATGATTTCACAAGTTCATATGAACATAATCTCTTCTTTCTACAAAAATCTTGTATTTCTGAAGAAGTATATGGCCGCAAAGAAATCTGTTGTTGAAGTCGAAGAAAATCGAATGCATCTTGTTCCAAATTAAGGTGGTATTGACATATTTTTTTTGATTTTAAAAGTTCACAAACCTCCATATGAGATTTAGAATCATTAGATTTCTTAGAAGCTACAACATTGAGACACATATGATTTCTGCCACGAAGCGAAACACCAGATACCTTTTGCTTCTTACAGATATTTCTCAGCTCTTCAATTACACGATCATGCTGTCTATGGGTTCGAGCAACATATAATATTTTTAAATCGTTTTCGATTGCAATTGGAAGGCAAGCAGAGAGAGATGATACAGTTTTTCCTAACCCATTGTTTCCCTCAATTAAAACAGATCGTTTATTATTAACAGAATCGTACACACTTTTTATAAACTCTCCTTGATTAGGACGTACGGTTTTATAAGGAAAGAAATTATCAACTTTTTCTGGGATCAGCATAGCCTTTTTTTTGTTCACTTCACCACCTTTTTTTAAAAATATTAAATATTGAAAGAGAACCATGCTATAAATAGTCAATGGAGGAATATTGAATAGAAAGAGCAAAAGTATTGAAAGGTGAAATACTTGAAGATGATACTCAGTTTCTGGCACTATATGTTGAAGCAAAAAATTCATGCTTAGTTATGTTAAGTGAAAGAGAGGATAAATTAGGAACATTAGCTTTAGCTGTTCCCAATCCTAAAGGATTGCTGGGACCTGTTACTTCTCAAACCTTATTAGGAGACAAGCATTCAATATCAGCTAGAACCATGGCAGAATATATTGTTTCAAAAAAAGGAAAGATAACCCTAGTATCAGTATATCTCGAAAGAATGAATGAAATACAAGCAGAAAAAATCTTTTTGAAATTAATTGAAAAAACTTTTCTTCAGGAGAAACAAAAAGAAGAAATAAAAAATTAGTTATGTAATTAAATGTTCCAATGTTCTTAATCAACCTAGATAAGTTTTGTAAGGATTATCAACAGAGGCCTATGATTGAAAAAAACTATTGTAATAAAAGTAGATCCAAACAACCCTGAAATAAGCAAGATGATAATAGCGGCTAAAATAATTAGAGCTGGTGGTCTTGTTGCTTTTCCAACTGAAACAGTGTATGGATTGGGTGCTGATGCATTAAATTCTAAAGCTGTAAAAGCTCTTTATAAGGCTAAAAATAGACCTCTAGATAATCCGCCTATAATTCATATCGAAAATTTTAGTCAATTGGAACTTCTTTGTAAAAAAATACCAAATAAAGCTAAAGTATTAATCGATAAATTCTGGCCAGGTCCGTTAACCATAATATTTAATCGCTCTGCATACGTACCTAAAGCAAGTACAGCAGGATTGGAAACTATTGCTATTAGAATGCCAAAACACAAAGTAGCGTTAACTTTAATTAAATTAAGTAAAAGTCCAATTGCTGCCCCAAGTGCCAATTTATCAGGAAGACCAAGTCCAACTTCTGCTAAACACGTTTTTGATGATCTTCAGGGTAAAATAGATATCATTTTAGATGCAGGATCAACTTGTATTGGATTAGAATCAACAGTTATCAATTTCACTTCTTGTCCCCCTGAAGTTTTACGTCCAGGAGGAGTGCCAATTGAAGAGCTAAAAAAGGTTATTCAAGATATAAAGATTCATCCTTTTGTACTAGCGGATAAAGAGATAAAATTCAAAAAGACACTTTCCCCTGGAATGATACATAAACATTATGCTCCAAAAGCAAAAGTCATTTTAGTTGAAGGGGCAGTTTCTTCAGTCATAAAAAAAATTAGAGAGTTAACATATTATTACAGATCAAAGAGTCTTAAAGTTGGAATTCTTGGCACTCAGGAAACGATTAGTTACTATAATGCAGATGTATTAGAGACTCTTGGTAGTCGTTTCAATATGGAAGTTATAGCAAAAAATTTGTTTGGGCTATTAAGAGAATTTGATAATAAAAACGTCGATATAATAATCGCTGAAGGAGTTCCTGATGAAGGATTGGGTCTCGCAGTAATGAATAGACTTCGAAAAGCTGCGGGATATAATATAGTTAAAACCTAAGCTGTTGAGAAAAACTTATATCCAAAGGGATATTTGTTCGTTTAGAATTTAATAGGTAAAAAAATAATTGGTGAAAAATATGTCGTTAGGTGGAGGAAACGTTCCAATTCTAGTATTAAAAGAAGGTACAGGAAGATCAACTGGACGTCAAGCTCAAAAAAATAATATAATGGCTGCAAAAATTATAGCCGAATCTGTAAAAAGCACACTAGGTCCATGTGGCATGGATAAGATGTTAGTAACAAATTTTGGAGATGTAGCTATAACAAATGACGGAGCAACTATTCTAAAAGAATTAGAAGTTCAACATCCTGCTGCAAAGATGTTAGTGGAAGTTGCAAAAGCGCAAGATAATGAAGTAGGCGATGGCACCACAACAGCTGTAATTATTTCAGGAGAATTACTTTCAAAAGCTGAAAGTTTGCTTGATCGAAATGTGCATCCAACAGTAATTATTGAAGGCTATAAAAAAGCAAGTGAGAAAGCACAGAAGGTACTTGAAAAGATTGGTATTCCAGTTAGTATAAAAGACGAAAAACTTCTCAGAGAAGTTGCTATTACATCTCTATCCAGCAAAGGAATTAATGTTGCTGAAAAACATTTTTCCAAGTTAGTCGTTGAAGCAGTAAAACAAGTAGCAGAAAAAATCGACGGTAAGATTAAAGCAGATATAGATTTAATCAAAGTGGTAAAGAAACATGGACAAAGTCTAGACGAGACAGAACTTGTAAAAGGAATGGTAATCGATAAAAAAGTTGCTAGTTCGCAAATGCCAAAAACCGTTAATAATGCAAAAATTGCACTGTTAAATGCTAAATTAGAAATCGAAAAAACAGAATTTGATGCAAAAATCAATATAGAAAGCCCTGATCAAATGAAACTATTTTTAGATGAAGAAGAAAGAATGATTAGAGAAATGGTTGATTCCATCGAGAAATCCGGTGCAAATGTTGTTTTCAGTGAAAAGAGTATCGACGATATGGCTGTATACTTCTTATCTAAAAAGAATATTTTAGCAATTAAAAGTGTTAGTAGCAGTGATATGGAAAAATTAGCAAGAGCTACTGGCGGTAAAGTAACAAGTAACATCATGGATCTGTCCTCAGATTCACTTGGGAAAGCCAAATTAGTTGAAGAAGTGAAAGTTGCTGAAGATAAGTTAATTTTCATAAGAGAGTGTAAAAATCCTAAAGCGGTAACAATAGTAATTCGAGGTGCATCTGCACAAATTCTTGATGAAGCAGAAAGATCAGTACATGATGCGCTTTGTGTAGTTAGAAATGCAGTTGAAGATGGCAAAATCACTGCAGGCGGGGGAGCACCTGAAGCAGAACTTGCTAGAAACTTGCGAAATTATGCGGTTAAAGTAGGTGGAAGGGAACAATTAGCAGTGGAAGCATATGCAGAAGCTCTGGAAACTATTCCATTAACTTTGGCAGAGAATGCAGGCCTAGATCCCATAGATATAATGGTAGCCTTGAGAGCGGAGCACGAAAAGGCAGATCATCAATATTTTGGAATTGAAGTAACAACAGGAAAAATAAAAAACATGTTCGATTTGCTTGTTCTTGAACCATTAAGAGTCAAACAACAAGTAATCAAATCAGCAACTGAAGCCGCCAATATGATACTAAAAATCGATGATTTGATATCAATCAAAGGCAGCAAAGCACCTCCAATGCCTCCCGGTGGTATGGGTGGCGGCATGGGCGGTATGCCAGGTATGGGAGGCATGGGCGGTATGCCAGGTATGGGAGGCATGGGCGGTATGCCCTACTAAAAACCAAAAAACTTCTTTTTCTTTTTTATTTTTTTTGACAAATATTTGTGTTTAACAGAATTAACAAAAAAATTACTTCTTATTTAATAGATAGAGAATTGTTAGGAAATTTCATTGATCTTAATTATAAGTGTAAATCTTATATCTTTAATAAGTCCAGAAATATTCGTTGAATATGAAAGCAAAGTATCTTTTTCGGAGAATTCGTTATGAAACATGTTAAGATTACAGCTTTTGATTGCCCAGACGCATGGTTCCAAACTTTAAGCGCTATCTGGAATAAAGGGGATTCATTTCAGGTAGGTTATGGTTCAGAGGTAACAAATACCAAAAAACTAAACATATCAATAGAAATAAAACATCCTGAAAATCGACCTTTGGTTAACGATAAAGCACCCTGCGATATGAAATATGTGAACTGGTATGCACTGGCATATTTATGGTGCGGAGAGAAACAAGATGAAACTTATACTTATGGTTCCAGAATCAGAGAACCAGTCGATCAAGTCGAAGAGGCTATAAAGAGATATTTGGAAGAGAAAAGAGATAGGCAAGTAACATTAGCAATCAGATTACCACAAGATATTAAAAAACAAATCCATTCAGAAAAACATGAACCTCCTTGTTTGAGCATAATTGATACCGAAATACTTGATGGAAAAATGCATTTGACTTGTTATTTTAGATCATGGGATGCTTATGCTGGCTTGCCAGCTAATATTGCTGGAATACAGCTATTCAATGAAGCTTTTGTTGATGAAATAAATTCCAGAGGTAATATGAGTTTAGAAACTGGAAAATTAATTTTTCATTCAAAAAATTGCCACATATACCAAAGACAAAATAATTTAGTTAAAGATTTGCTTCGTCCAGAAAAAAATGGAAAAAATAAAAGGCTAAGTGAGGCAATCAAGAAAATAAAATAAGTTAATTTATTGAAGTTTATGCTTTTGTTTATAATATCTTGGCTTATTGATGGTGATATTTTTCAACTTCATGATTTTTAATATCTAATTCAATTCCAGCTTGATTAAATAATTCTATGGTGTCGGAGTCTGCATGATAACGTTTTTCACAAACTACCCGTTTAATCCCAGCGTTTATTATCATCATTGCACAAGTCCTACAAGGGGTCATTTTGCAAAAGAGGGTTGATCCTTCGAGAGGTATACCAAATCTAGCTGCTTGCAGAATTGCATTTTGCTCAGCATGTAAAGTTCGAACACAATGTTGAGTTGTTTTTTCGTTAAAATCAATAACTTTGCGCAAATCGTGTCCTACTTGATCACAATGAGCTAGACCAGCAGGAGCTCCAACATATCCTGTTGTCATTATTCTTTTATCTTTAACGATTACGCATCCACATTTTCCTCGATCACAGGTAGCTCGTTTCGATACAGCTTCACAAAGATCTAAAAAATATCTATCCCAATCTGGTCGACTCATTTTGCTCATCCAATTCTTTTGATAAGGTTCTTAAATCAGTTATTAAAACATTCTAATAAGTTTAAAGAGTGTTTTACTTTAGAGTTTATTTTACTAATTAAATTTCAGATTCAAATTTGAATAATTAAATAATAAGAAATCACAATGCAAGATATAATTAAGTCTGAGATACAAAATTCTTTTTTAAATTATCTTCAGAAAAAAGACTTTAAATATTTATTTTAGAACTATGAGATATTCTTAGAATTTTTTCAGTCCTTTTTCTTAACCTTATTTTAAATAAAGCAAAACTAGAATAGAACAATTTTATATAATATTTAGTCAGGCATAGAAAGAAATTGCTAACTCCAAAGATAATAGAAGAATTGGGTGTTTTTCTCAAAAAGAAGTTTTATTTGCAAGTAGCAAATGCAGCAGTATGTCTACTTCTTAAACCGGCTGTAGAAGATTATGAAATCCTTTTTGTTAAAAGAGTGAAAAGACAATCAGATCCATGGTCAGGGCAAATTGCTTTTCCAGGAGGAAAACGTGATTTGGTAGACAGAAATTTAAAAGACACCATTATTCGTGAAGTATTTGAAGAGACCAATATTAAACTTAAAGAGAACAATTTTGTGGGAGCTTTAAAAATTATTGATTCTGAACTAAATAGAAATTTTAAAATTCTACCTTTTATTGCTCTTTTAAAAAAGAATCCAAGAATTGAGCTTAATAAAAATGAATTAGAAAGCTACTTTTGGATTTCTTATGATGATTTTAATAGAAGTAAAGGAAATGCAGGTTTTGGCAATAAAAGAGTACCCGCATATATTTTTGGAGAAAATATTGTTTGGGGAGTAACATATAATATTTTGGAAATGTTTTGCAATTATATTGAATCAATAATAAAAATGAAAAATTAATAATTTTTAATAGAATTAAATTACAAATATTATGAGTTCTTATATTTCATCAATATTATCTAATTTAGGTGAAGCACCATGGGAAACATGGCTGTTTGGAAAGTATTAGAAGAGATAATAATTGAATTACGCAAAAAAGCAGTTGAAACACCTAAAGAAATTATTGATGATTTAAAATCAGCCAAAGTGTTGTTAGAGATAAATGGTTCTAATTCGTTTCAAAAAGATACAGTGCCTATTGAAAAATATCTTGATAATATCGAAATTTATGTTTTTAATGAAATGCAAAATAAATTTGAATCTAGAATTGTTGAAGAATGGTTAAAAAGAGTGTTTAAAGCGCGAACTAAGGAATTACATTTTGAAAAAGATAACAAATTCATATCAGGTATTCCTCGCAATAAAAAATGGATTCGAGTGAAATCTATTCCTGAATTATCAAAGAATATAATTGAAAAAAATGCTAAAGATAAAAACTTGATTATTGGGTCTCATAAAGATGGAAAATTCACGATTTATGGAAAAGAGGAGGATATTAGGAAATTCATTAAGAAGATAACTGCATTAGTTACTAAAATTCAGGAAAAACCAAAATGAGAGATACTCAGGACTTTTTATATTAACAAATATAAATAAAATAATTTTTTGTTTAGCCCAATATCTTAAATAATTCTTTACAAATTTGGTGAAGATAGCATGAATGGGATTATCAATGAAAGCTGCTGCTCTTTTTTCTGGAGGCAAAGATTCGCTTTATGCAGTTGATATTGTTCAAAAACAAGGAATTATTATTAATAACTTGATAACTCTACTTCCAACACTCCCTTGGCCCTCACCTCATGCAAAAAATATTGATGCTTTAAAAATTTTAGCCGATAATATGGAGAAAAGGCTTATTATCGTAGATTTTCAAATCGAAGATGCTTTACAAATAGAACTGGAAAATCTTGATGTTGATGCTTTGGTAGCTGGAGATGTTAATGTGGAAGCACATAAGTTAGGCTTGCAGGATTTATGTGATAAAGTAGGTATAAAATTATTGGAACCATTATATGGGAAAAATACAACAAAACTTTTTCACGAGATATTCAATAGTGGATTTAAGGCAATTATTACTGGTGTAAACCTAGAATTTTTAGATGAAAAATGGCTAGGGTTTTTAATTAACAAAGATACAGGCAAAAATTTCATTTATGAAATTGGAAGTGTGGATCCATTAGGCGAAAATGGGGAATTTCATACTTTAGTTCTTGAATGTCCACTTTTCAAAAAATCTTTTAGGATCATATCTAAAGTGAAAAGAGTTAATAAAAAAATAGCTTATCTCACTGTTTGTGTTAATTGAAATTAATAAAATTTAAAGTAAAAATTAACTAATTTCAGAACTTGCTAAAATTCTATGCTAATCAATTATTTTTTAAATCATATATTTTTGATCCCAGAAAAGGAACAAGCATTTCATTTTCATTTAATCCTCCATGGTGACCAATAGATCCAAATTTTAAACCTTTAAAATGTTCAAACCAGATGGTCTCATTATCATATGGCAAAATTAGGAGATTTCCAACTCTTTCTAAAAATTCTTTGCTAGGGTTTCCAATTCCAAATAATCCCTTTTTGATTGCAGTAGTTATTTCCATTATTTCTGCTTTTTCTCCTAAGCTTTGGGTTAGAATTTTTTGAGTTTCTGATAATTTCTCTTGTTTTACATGAAGAAAAATATCTCTAGGACTACCTGTTGGGAGGATAGGAGTTCCTCGTTTGTTTAATTGAAGATTTCTTATAAGTTCTGGATATTTGTTTAGATATGTTGTTTTATCGGGAAGAACACCCAATCCGCCATGATCAGACGTGATAATAATTAGAGTTTCTTTTGAAGATTTTTTGTCCATTTTGTATATAAAACTATTCTTTAGTAAAGAAACAATTTGTGATAATTCAGTGAAATATTCTTCGCTTTGAGGTCCATATTGATGGGCTATTGTATCTAAATTACCTAAATGTGCGAAGTGATATGTAGGACCTTTGGTCTTTTCAATTTTTTTTCTTAAAGTTATTATCAAATCAGATGATTTGAGTGAAGGTATAATGGTACTTCCTTTAAAAAAAACCTTGGAGCATGAACTATAAGCATCTCTTATGTACATATGGCCAAAAGATTTTATCTCATGCTTATTTAGAATGTCATAAATTGTGTCTCCTTTGTATAAAAGATCAGAACTATAATTTTTTTGTCGAAAAAATTTCTTATAATCCAAATTCATGGGTTCAAAAAGAAGCGTGTTAATTATCATATCTGGTTTTTTCATATAAATGAAGTATTCAAATAGACCGTGCTCTTGAGGGGTTAATCCTGTGTTCAAATCAAAAAAAATTCTGTCTTTTTTATGATATAGCAACTGATTTAATCCAAGGCCGTCCAAAATAAAAAGCACAATTTTATTTATATTGCTGATTTCAATTTTTTTATGAAATCCTTTAATTTTCGTTGCTTGCATCTGTGTTTTAATATTAAAAAGATGAAGAATTAAATCAGGCAGATTTGAGATACAATATTTGGTATAAAATGGATAAAAAAAAGTTCCTTGCTTTTTATTCTTTTTAATAGTTTCTAGAACTTCATTAAACATTAAAATCAACTTCTTTTTGAAGGAAATTTTTTGCAATATTTAGATCGGCTAATGTGTTGATATTGAGGGCAACTTCTTTTTCTTCCAGCAGGAGAACTTCTTCATCTAATTCATCAATTTCGATTTTTGTTCCATCAATGATATTGATTCCAGCAGGTACTACTTTTTCATTATCTAGATCAAACTCATAGTCACTACTAAGACCTAATTTAACTCTTATTTCTAAGGGAACTACTACTTTAAGTGCTGATTTATTACTTTCTTTATATTTTTCAATTATTAGATCAATAATTTCACTGGTAATTAATGGTATATCAGATCCTATGACTAATACCGTTTTAAGTGATAATTCTTTGATAGCGTAAGCCATATCATAAACAAATTCTCTTCCTGGGGTTTTAATTGTATTTATTTTTAACTTGGATAATATTTGATTGGTTTGTGGCGTATAATCACTTACTGAGACTATGATATTATCGACATGTTTTGCCTTTTTTAATGAATTAAGAACATATTCAATAATCGGTTTTCCATTTAATTTTATTAGTGGTTTTTCTTCTCTAAGTTTAAGTCTGGATCCTTTGCCTCCAGCCATAATCAAGGCAGTTACACCCATGGGATCATCGCCAATAGTGCTATTATTGAGGTCATCCGAGAAATATCGTTTGTTGCACCTAGTACGTCCCCCGTTACTCCTTTGAAATGCTTGTTAGATAGAAAAACAATAAATAAACTAGTGAAAATAGAAGCTAAGATGAATACAATTCCTGTTAATCCTAATAGAGGAATTGATATTGCTAAAGAAATTATTAGAGCTATTAACAATCTAAGGGCTCCTTTTTTACCGTGCATTGCTTCAAGAAAAGCAGTGTTCATACCTTTGTGAACAGGTTTTCCAGCCCAAGCTCCAATCACCATTGATAATTTAGCTGCAACCTCTATTACTATTATACTTTGTATTACAATATTAGAATTTAATTCTGAGAAAGAAAGAGCTGTGATTAGTAGGATCATAATGCCTAATACTAATCCCCCTGCACCAGTTAATTGATCATGCATAATTTCGATTTTTCTTTCTGGTGTACCATGTGCCATTATTCCATCTCCGAAATCTAATAGTCCATCTGTGTGATGCAATCCAGTTATTATCAATAATACTCCAAGCGTCAAAATTCCTGCAATTGAAGCTGGAAGAAACTGGAAAAATATCCAGCCAAAAAAACCGCAGAGGATACCAATACATGCTCCAATAAAAGGAAAGAGATACATAGTTTTTGCGCAATCAGAAAAAATATCTTGATCCATTTTGATAGGTATTATTGTAAGAAAAGAAAACAGATTCTTTATCTCTTTAATCATTTAGACTTCACTTTTTAGTCATTAAGATTTCATAATTCTTCTCTATTTCAGCAAGAAGGATATCGTTTGATATTGCACCAATATATTTTGCCATAGCAGCAACTGAAGCCCCCCCAGCACCTACACCTTCTTTGACTATTCCTGTTTCATATATCTGTAAACCTGGAAATCGAGATAAACTGAAATTAATGTCAGCAGCAAGTATTGGTACGTTGTGTATTTGTTTAACTATTGATTTTATATCAGATGATTCGTCTTGAATTATCCATCTTGTTGTACCAATTGCTATATTGCATAGAACATCTGGATTTAATGCATAAATTAATGCTAATACAGCAGTCATTTGTGTCCCACCTGCCATTAAGACAGGGATTTGTGAAGCAGCTCCTATGACTATGCCTGCAAAAGCTGGCATCATTGGATCACCGACGCAAGAAATAGCCTTTATTGGATTATCTTTTAGACTTCCAAATTGCAAATTTGAAGATTTTAATCCCAAATTTACCATTTTTGTTTTAAGCAAATGGGGATTATTAGGCATACTACTGCTGATTTTTCCTTTAGCCTTTATTCCCATTGCTGAAAGCACGCCAAGCGCAGTTGTTGTTCCACCTGGAATACTTTCCCCAATTACAAGATAATCAGTTGTGTTAGCTAGATTTTCTCCTACTATCTTTGCTCTCTCAAGTACTTCTTCCACATTCTTCACAGAGTCGCCAGTTCGTATATCTTTTCCAGGAGTACCTCCTAAATCCAAAAAAGGAATCTGAGGTTTTATTTTTAATCCTCCACTGGCAATCAATACAGGTATGTTTGCTAATTTTAGAGCAGACATAGTAATTAATGCAGGAGTTGGTATCCCACTTGGCGTTATCGGAACTCCATTAATACATTTGCATTTACCCAAGAGCAAAAGTTCAGCATCTGCAGGAGGAGTATAATCAGTAATCTCTGGATTTGCTCCAGCAGCTGAAATTCCAGGTATTTTAGCTGTTTCAGTACTTGCAATAGTACAAATAAAAAGCGAATCTTTGCCTTCAATTTCAGATAAAAAAGCTTCAGCTTTCAGTTCATTATTAGCTAATAAAACATCAAATTTTCTCTTCAGCTGCTTCAACTTCCTTTTGATATTACCTTATAATTCTTTATTTTTAACCATCCGTAACCATTAATTGTTGTTTTTTCAGTTTCAGTTATTTCAATTCTATTGTTGAAAATTGGACCATCTATCACAAAAGAGTGAAATTCACCGTGTTCCCCACAAGGATCAACATTGCCTTGTTTTAAAAGCGCATCTAAGAATTGGTGATTAATCTCTCTCCCAAGCCATTTTGTATCTAGAACAGAATTTTTAACTCGAACTACAATAGCCTTAAATCCGTTATTTATAAATTGGGTTAAGATTTTTTTTGTATCAAGGTGCCATAAAGGTTTAATTGGAGTTAGGCCAACTTCATTGCAGATTCTATCTAACCAACCAGGTTCATGCATAGCAACATCAAAAACATCTCCTGTTACCAATCCTTGAAACCCATTATCCTTTAATTCAATGAGGGCTTCTTTGAATTTTTTCTCATAATTATTTGGAGAAGTGATTTTTTTTATTATTGGAATACCAATGGATTTGGATTGGTCGTCTAATAATTTTGAATCAATTAAATGAAAATTGGAAATTGAGGCATCTGACATCATTATTAGCAAACTGCTAACGTTATAACCTTCATTAATAGCTCTATAACAAGCTAAACAACTATCTTTCCCGCCGCTCCAAGCTACAGCAACTTTATTTTCTTTAGGGTTCATTTTTCTTTCCTATTCTTCCTGATTCATTTTTCTCATCATATCTTTTGGGTTCCAGATGTGTAAACATTCTTTTGCCATTCTCTTGACTAATTTTTAATTTTTTATCTGAAATATGAAGTAAAGTTAAGAGTTCATGTTGATCTCTCACAAAAATCGCTCCATTTCTTTTCATTTCAATCAATAATTCTTTTGCTTTTCCATTCGTGAAATCTCTGCGTTCAATTGGAATTTCTTCAATAATGTACACAGGTATCTGTTTATCTAATGCTTTTCGGGCAGTTTTTAAATTTTGCAAATTGCCATAACCAAATGGAACTGAAGCTATAACTACTGCACTAGCCTTGATCATCATCTCTAAATTTTTTTTGCGAGTTTTTTCCATTATGGGAGAAAAGGGAGCTTCAGCTACAACAGGGATATCTAGAATCCTAGTAGTCTCATAATCAGTATCCAATACATTAAGAACACCAGCTGTTAAACGATAACCTTCATCTGCTAAAAACTTCATTAATCGAGTTCCTGTTCCAGCTCCCGAGATTAAATGAAGGGAACATTTTTTATACTGAGGAGTTTTTTGTGGAGAGAGAGGGATAACAAAAATAGAGTTTGTTACTAAATGTTTTTGAACTATAGCATCCACATTAAAGACTTTTTTAATATTTTTGCTAGTTAAAACCTCAGATAAAGTTCCAGCAGAAAATATTTTCCCATTTTTCAGCAATACAGCAGAATTACAATAACGTGCAGCTAAATTCAAATCATGAAAAACAGCTAAAATTATGATCTTTTCATCTACGCTTAACTTCTTTACTAAATCCATTATCTCTAGTTGATTTATTATATCTAAATGGGTTAGAGGCTCGTCAAGTAAAAGTAGTTTGGGTTCTTGAGCGAGAGCTCGTGCAATTATTACTCTTTGTTTTTCTCCACCACTAAGTTCATTTATTGGTCGGTTAGCAAATTGCCATGTATTAGTTAAAAGCATCACTCTTTTTGTGATTGCCAAATCATTTTTATTTTCCATTTGAAAACGAGACACATGGGGATTTCTCCCCATCAGTACAATATCCAGTGAATTAAAACTAAATCCGATGCTTGTATCTTGTGGAACAACAGCTAATTTCTTAGCAACCTGTATACTTTCAAGAGAGTATATATTTTCTTTATCAAGCAAAATGGTACCTTTATGAGGTTTAAGAAGACGACTTATGCTCTTTAACAAAGTTGTTTTTCCAGATCCATTAGGTCCTAGTATACCCACAAAGTCTCCCGGTTTAACAGAAAGCGTAACATCATCTATAACTTTTCTAGACCCATAAGAGCATTCTATACCATCGACATTCAATAGTACCAATTTTTTCAACCTTTAGAGCGCATAACTCTCCTTCTTCTTTTTAAAGAGCAATATAAAGAAGGGCGCACCAGTAAGCATTGTTATTATTCCTACAGGCAATTCAAGAGTAGATGCAAATGGAGTTGCAATTACTCTTGCCACTGAATCACATATTACTAAAAATATAGCGCCTACTATTGCTGATGCTGGAAAAAGTATTCTATGGTCTGGTCCAATTACTAACCTAGTTATATGCGGAACCATTAATCCAACAAATCCAATCAAACCACATATTGAAACAGCAGAAGCAGTAACTAAAGAAGCAAGTATTAAAAGTACTTTTTTTACTCTCTCAACGTTAACACCTAAATGTTGAGCATTTTCTTCCCCTAAAGCAAGCAGATTAAGATCTCGCGCATAGAAATAGGAGAGAGTAATACCAACCAAAATAATGGGCATAACTGAGAATATATCAAACCACAGAACGTTTGAAAAACCTCCAATTAACCAAAAAACAATGTTGGTGAGTTCATCACCAGCTAGAACTTCTATAAGAGCAACAATAGCATATAAGAAAAAGTTTACAGCAATTCCACATAACAATAAAGTTGTTATGGGTACTCGAGAGCCTACCCGTGAGATACTATATACTAAAAGCATAGCTATTAAAGCTCCAAAGAAAGCAGCCACTTGAACAAGACGAAAACCAAAAATTGGCATTCCAGATGCAAATAAGATAGAAATTGATGCCCCCACAGCTGCTCCTGCAGATACACCTAACAAGTATGAGTCAGCCATAGGATTTTTAAAAACACCCTGGTACACAACACCTGATGCTGCTAACGCAGCACCAACCAAGGCACCTGCTACAATTCGAGGCATACGTACTTGTAGAATTATACCAGGGCTTGTTTGTGAAATTATAGAGGGATCAATTATTTTATCCAAAAATGGAAATTGTTTGCCAATTATAGATAGAATTTCAGCAAATGGAATTCTCGCATAGCCTACATTCAAAGAAAGCAGAAGTGTCAAAAAAAGAGCAAATAATAATATAATTATAATAAATTTCCATTTTGAGGCACGTTTAAAAAAATTGGTTTCAACTTCATTAGTTGCCATAATTATCACAAAAAAAGATAAATAGAATTAAAAGAGTTCTGGATGGAATACTGCTGCTAGTGTCTCAATAGTCTCTGCTATCCTAGGACCAGCTCTAGCTAATAGATCAGAATCTATATCATAAATTCTATCATTTTGTAAAGCATTTATCGTCTCCCAACCAGGTCTATTTTTAATATCATCAAAGCTTCCCCAGAAATTAACTCCATGCTCTTCAGGTACAATCATTATATCGGGATTTCTATCTATTACAGCTTCGGCGCTTGACAAGAAATATTCCAGATCTTGATCCTCGAAAAGATTTTTTCCACCGGCTATTTCTATTAGTTCGTGTTGCCATGCCTGTGATCCTGCTGTCCAAAGAGATGTTGGATCATACCAAACTTCGTAGTAAACTGTTGGAATATAATCTGCAGTAGCAACTATTTCTTCCACATCAGCAATTCTTGAATCTATTTCATCTATTAATGATGTAGCTTCAGCATTTTTATTTGTCAATTTTCCTGCTAATTCAATATTATCTAAGACACCATTAAGTGTTGTAGGATCTAACACTACAACTTTGTAGTTCATATCTCGTAATGTTGTAATTGTTTCACCAAGAACACCGCCCGTTGCCAGTATCAGATCAGGATCAAGTGACACTATTACTTCGAGACTTGGATTGTCAAAACTTCCAACACTAGTCATATTGCCTGCTTGAACCCATTCTGAAAAATCATATGGATAGTTATCATAATCAGTAACTCCTACAACCAAGTCACCTGCATCAATTGCAAAAACAATCTCAGTAATACTTGGCGCCAAAGATATAACACTATTAGGATATTCTTTTAATCCTATTTCAACTCCAGAATCATCAACTACTGTAACAATGTAATCTCCCGAATCATCAGGTGATCTTGGATAAAACATGTATAAACCGATTGCAGAAACTGCGATGATTGTAATGATAATACCAGCAAGAAGGTATTTTGTATTCATCTTTAAATCCTCATTGTAATGGATGGTTCATCCATCCGTATCTTATAAACCTTTACTTTTTAGCAAAACGCTTAAGTCAAACTATAAAATAAAAAAGGATACTGATCAAAATGAAACACAAAATCCCACCATTATTGAAATATTTTGAAAAAAAGGGCATAACATTAAAAGATTTAGTAGAAACTGCACTAGAACTTTTTGTTCCACATCCGGGAATTGAAACAGAGGCTAAAGCTATTGAACTTCTTGAAAACGAATTTCTCGAAACTATGTCAGATGTGAATGTTTCTTGTCTTGAAATCGCATGTTTTAGAGCACAAGAAGATGCTGAAAATGGATTAATTCCAGGCTTATCACAGGAAAGATTTATGGGACGACCCGGATTAATAGCAGACGAATTACTCGGACTATCAATAGCAGACTATATCGCGGGAGTAAAAGGAATTTTTGAATTTACCAGATTTGATCAAGCAAAACCAGGAATTCTAAAAAAACTTGGACCTATTACAAATGATGCTATTGGCGGCCTTGTAGCAGGTGTATCTTCAAA
>LFWW01000065.1 GCA_001273385.1 miscellaneous Crenarchaeota group-6 archaeon AD8-1
GTACATATACTTTTCAAACTCACTTTCCAGAACAATGGGGCAATGGAACCAGTTTTGGCCAACCATTTGAAAACCTATATTTGGAAAGTACTAGTGCTGAAGTGCCTTTAACAGTGCAAGAGGATCCAATTCCAGGTATTCCATTTAATCCTTTACCAACAGAACCTTGGCAACGTCCAATAAACTCTGAAAATAAGGGGTGGTATCAAGTATCTGATAATTGGTTAATGAGAAGCTATGATATTGCTCAAAGGAGTTTCTGTATGTCAAATGCTGTTGCCCTTTACACTAAAGCTCCAAATACTGCCCACATACTTTGGGCTAAACCAATAATGTTTGGAGGTTTGGCTGGAGGTCCATATGAAGACACTGGGTACTATACAGGATTATCATATGAACAACACTATGATCCAATTATAATCGAAGGACGAATAATATACTCTGAACATACCCCTGGTCCATCAACAGTAACAGGCACGAGAGTTATGGATCTCTATACTGGAGAAGAAATTGCTTACCTAGATGGAGAAAATATTCTTTTCGCTCAAGTCTTTGATATCAACAATCCAAACGAACACGGTTTAATTGCTTACCTATGGAGTGGAAGCGGACCAAGTAGCTCTTATACAATCACATTATGGGACGCATTTACAATACAACCCGTACACACTATTACAGATGTGCCATGGGGAGGTTTAGGATCCTTCTCAGGAAGCCCAACAGTATTTGGACCCAGTGGTGAAGTCCTATCTTACCGATTAAGCGGCAACACTTTAACATGCTGGAATTCAAGCTACTGCTTAAGACCCGCAGGCTTCAACACATGGAGTCCAGCATTAGGCGGAACTACTAATGGAACAAGAGGCATTCAATGGGTTGCTAATCTTACAAGTCTACCAAGTGTACCAGGATTGGGCATCTCGGCAATCGGCGATGGTGTTATTCTAATGCAAGGACGCGATCAATCAGAATGGCCTTGGACATTAACGGATGTTGGAATTGACCACTTTGCTAGAGCCACAAGCATACGCGAAGGAAAGTATCTTATGCGTGAAGAAGGCCGAATGACAACACTATGTTTTGATGTCAACACAGGAAACCAACTCTGGGAAACTGAACCCTTGCCAAACGGATGGGGTATTTTCGAATATCAACGTGACATAGCCTATGGAAAAGCTTACACCACAGGCTATACTGGTGCTGTACGAGCTTTTAACGCTGAAACTGGCGCTCTTGAATGGGAATTTGATTATGATCCCGCTGGCTTTGAAACAGTATATGGAGTCTATCCAACCTACAGCGGCTTCACTGTTGCTGATAACAAGCTATTTACTACCAACGATGAGCAATTGATACAGACAATGGAGAAGAGGTTTGGAGTGTTGCTGGTATGTTCCGTCATACTGTTATTTCAGATGGTATTTTAACCGCCCTTAACAACTATGATGGACAAGTTTACGGTTTTGGCAGAGGTCTAAGTGCAACAACTGTTTCAGCTCCAGATACCGCAATTGAAGTTGGAAAAAGCTTCACTATCACTGGAACTGTAACAGATCAATCACCAGCATTAAAAGACACGCCTGCTATCGCAGATGAGGACATGTCAGCTTGGATGGAATATAAGTTCATGCAAAAACCAATACCTAGCGATGCCCAAGGTGTTCCAGTGTCAATTGATGCCATTGATCCCAATGGTAACTGGATACATATTGGAGATACAACCTCTGATATGAGCGGCGTCTATGGAATGACTTGGAAACCAGAAGTTCCTGGATTATACAATATCATGGCAACTTTTGCTGGTTCTGAGTCATATGGTAGCTCTTATGCATCAACTTATATGACTGCAATCGAAGCACCAGCACCAGAAGCAACTCCAGAGCCTAGCCCTGCACCTCAGACTGACACCTACATCATAGGATCTGCAATTGCAATAATCGCAGTTGTTGTGATTATTGGAGTTCTCATCCTTCGCAAAAAATAAACTAATAAACAAAAAAATTACCTTCCCTATTTTTTATATAAAAAAGCTAGTTTGTCTGATTTTTTGTATAAACTATTTATAGACTATGAATGGTAAATTTTAGTAAAAGTGTATGATTAATTGATATCTATAACCCAATTTAAACCTCTTGGAGAGTGTCATTAAATTAGCAAAAATCTTGGTTACATCTGCTTGGCCTTACATTAATGTTACCCCTCATCTGGGCAATCTAGTTGGTTCAATTCTTTCAGCTGATATTGCAGCTAGGTATTACCGATTGAGAGGTAATGAGGTATTACTGGTAAGTGGTTCAGATGAACATGGAACTCCTATTGAAGTGGAAGCTATCAAACAAGGTATAAGTCCAAAAGAATTAACTGATAACAATCATGCCTACGTATCTGAACTATTCAGAAAATGGAATATATCCTATGATAACTACACGAGAACTGAAAGCTTTGTTCATAAAAAATTTGTGCAAAGACTTTTAATGAAAATCTTCGAAAATGGCTATATTTTTTCAAAAGAAATAAAAATGCTATATTGCAATAAAGATCAACGTTTCTTACCAGATCGCTTTATAGAGGGCACCTGCCCCAACTGTGATTACGAAAAAGCACGGGGAGATCAATGTGACCAATGTGGAAAATTATTAGAACCTACAAATCTTATTGATCCTTATTGTGTTCTTTGTAAAAGCTCTCCAATTATAAAAACCACTAAACACTGGTTTATTGACCTTTCAAAATTATCAAATAAACTAAAAACGTATCTTTCAGAAAACAATAACCTTCCGGCAAACGCCAAGAACTTTAGCTTGAATTGGATCAAAGAAGGTCTTAAACCCAGAGCCGTAACAAGAGATATATCTTGGGGTATTCCTGCTCCATTTGCAGGTGCTGAAAATAAAACAATCTATGTTTGGTTTGAGGCAGTTTTAGGGTATATTTCTGCAACTATAGAATATTATAAAAATATTAAAGAGCCAGAAAAATGGCGGGAATTTTGGTTTAATAAAAATGCAAAAACACTATATTTTGTGGGAAAAGACAATATTCCTTTTCATACAATAATTCTTCCAGCTCTATTATTAGCTTCAGGAGAAGACTACAATTTACCTTGGAATGTCTCTGCAACCGAGTTCCTTCAATTTAAAGGTGAAAAAGCTTCAAAGAGTCAGAGAGTAGGCATATGGATCGATGAAGCCCTAGAAATGTTTCCAGTCGATTGGTGGCGTTTCTATCTTGCAGCAACAAGACCTGAAACCAAGGATTCAAATTTTTCTTGGGAATTATTTATTGACAAAATAAATTCTGATCTCAATGATACTTTTGGCAATTTTATTCATAGAACCTTAAAATTCATAAATGCAAAGTTCGACAATAAAATTCCTTCACCATCAAATCTGTCCAAAAATGATAACCAACTTTTAGCTAAAATAGCAGAGTCAGTTGAAAAATTATCTCTTGATTTTGAAAATTTCAAATTCCAATCAGCAGCAAATTCCTTAATCGGTTTGAGCAGAATTGGAAATCAATATCTTAATGAAAATGAACCATGGAATCTTATTAAAAATGAAAAAAGAAAAGCTGGAAATATTTTTTACGTAGCTTCTCAAATTGTCAAAGCTATAGCAATCACATCAATGCCTATTATGCCAAATATTTCCCAACAAATATGTCAAATATTAAATCTATCGCAAAATAAAAAATCTTTGTGCTGGGAGGATGCATTAACTCCATTAGATGCAAATCATCAGATAAATAAATCTAAACCACTTTTCAAGAAAATTGATTCCAATGAGAAAGAACTCGAAAATAAACTGATAATGATAAGAAATAGATTAAGTTAGAGTTTAAGGGAAGAGGATTCTTTGAAAAAAAAGTTGCGAGTTGATTTTCATGTTCATTCAGAATACTCGTCTGACTCAGTAATATCTCCAAACAATCTTGTGGAGTATGCAATAAAAAGATCCTTGGATGCTGTCGCTATTACGGATCACAATCAAATTAAGGGTGCTTTGGATATTGCTAGGAAAATTGATCTATTGATAATACCTAGTATAGAGGTTTCTACTCGGGATGGTCATCTTGTTGGGTTAAATGTTAGTAAAACTGTGCCAAAAGGTATGAGTGCAGAAGATACCATAAAGTGTATCCATAGTCAGGGTGGTTTGGCCGTTGCCTGTCATCCATTTGCTTGGTTTAAGGGAAGTTTAGGAAATAAAATATCCAAAAGCTTTGATGCAATTGAGACTGTGAATTCATCTTCTTTTCCTTTTGAACGCTGTAAAAAAAGAGCAAATATGATAGCAGATAGATTGAATCTAGCTAAAATTGCTGGAACTGATGCTCATATTCCACAATCTATAGGTTTGTCCTATGCTGTATTGGAAGCTGAACCAACTGTTGAAGGTATTATGCATGCTATTTTAGAAAAAAGAAGTCAATCATTTGGGTTACCTTTACCTGTATCCCTAAGAATAAAGAAAAAATTTATGCTTATTAAAAAATATTCACGTAAAAAAAGATAATCAATAAAGTGGATTGATTTTCTGAAGCATAAAAAAAGTTTACTTTTCTTCCATTTGGTATAGGTCGATACCTAGATCAATTTTTATAGGCTTAATTTGAATCTCATCTTTTTCAAGATTATAGAGTTTTATTTTAGCCTCTTTTTCTTCAAAGTCACTATTCAATTTGTTTGGATTTGTATATTTTACTAATTCGTGCCGTGAAGGTAGATCATATAATGTTAGAGAGTTGTTATCCAAAGGGTTGGTTATATTTTCAAAAGTTTTTGTTTCTGTTAAAGCTGGGTTGCATTTTAATAGGGTTTCTTCTGTGTTGGGTCTAGTCATTTCTTCTCCATACCTCTTCACTAATTAAATCTCTTATTGCTACTCGTATTGCTTCAGATCTGTTTGGATAGAATCTTTCATCTACTAACTGATCTAATGCTTGTATGTATGTTTCTGGTAGGTGTAATGTTATTAGTTTCACTTAATTCTCTCCCTTGAATAGAATATGAAATAAATGTGTTTAGTTTATAGTTGTACATATTATGTAATAAATATGTTTCAAATATGTTTGTTCATTAGCTTATAAAACCTTCGCAAGGCTAGTTGCAAATTTATGTAAATATTTGCTTCTATGAACCCTTATGTTTTTATTTCTTGAATAAGCATCTAATGTATTGCGTTGGATGACTATTGAAAGTTTTTGTGAAGAGCTATGGATGTTCTGCAAATTTAGCCGATTCTGAGATTATTATCGGTTGTTTAAATGAAGCAGGATTCAAACAAGCTAACTCTATCATGGAAGCTGATATAGTTATCTATAATACTTGTGCAGTGAAGGGCCCTACAGAAAATCGCGTAATTTCTGCTTTAAAAAAAATACCAAAAAATAAAAAGATTATTGTATCAGGTTGTTTACCTTTGATTAATTTTAATCGTTTAAAAAGAGAAATCAGTTTTGATGGAGCTATAGGTCCAGCACCTGGAAAAAAGATTGTAAATTTTGTTCAAAGGGTTATTAACGGCGAGCATGTGGTAGAATTAGATAATAACTTTGATTCAAAACCCAAGTTATCTCTTCCAAAAATAAAATCAAATCATTTGATCAGCATAATACCCATTAACTATGGATGTTTAGGTTCTTGTTCATATTGTTGCGTAGTTTTTGCTCGTGGAAAACTAAGAAGCTATTCAATTAAAGAAATTAAAGATAGAGTAAAAAAAGACTTAAAAAATGGAGTAAAGGAATTTTGGCTTACTTCACAAGATGCTGGTTGTTACGGAGAGGACTTGGATACAAATATCGTTGAATTATTGGAATCTCTAACTAAGATTAAACGAGATTTTTATTTAAGAATAGGGATGATGAATCCAAATAGAGTATTGCCAAAATTAAAACCCTTAATAACAATTTTCCAGAATCCTAAAGTTTTCAAATTCTTACACGTACCTGTACAAAGCGGCGATAATAAAATTTTAGAAAAAATGCAAAGATTCTACACGACTCAACAATTCAAAAATATAATCAAAACATTTCGAAGTTCGATACCTAAAATCACAATTGCCACCGATGTCATTTGTGGTTTTCCAAGTGAAAGTATTCAAGCCTTTGAAAAAACTCTCAACCTCATTAATGATGTAAAACCAGATATAGTTAATATTTCAAAATTTTTTGCCAGGCCAAAAACTAAAGCCAAACAAATGTTATCTTATTCAGTAGATTTGAAAGAAATAAATCGAAGAAGCAAAAAAACAGCTTTGCTATCTAAAAAAATTTCATTTGAAAGAAATAAACTATGGACAAATTGGAGTGGAGAAATTCTAATAGATGAGAAGGGTAAAATTCCTAATTCTTGGATCGGCAGAAATTATGCTTACAAACCAATAGTAGTAAAAAGCTCAAAATCACTTTTAGGAAGAAAAATAAAAATAAAAATTGAAAAACCTTTTCCAACATATTTATCTGGAAAAATTTAATAGCTTTTAAGTAGATTTGCATGATTTCCTAAAAATAATATAATATCATTTTTTTATTAATTAGATAAAGATTATCAATATTAACACTATTAAGTAAAGTTGTAATGATTATGAAAGAAAAAAAATCAGAGTATAAAAAACTTACAAAAGAAGAAGAAGAGGTAATTATAAACAAAGGAACTGAACCACCTTTTACAGGTAAATATTATCTTTTTTGGGATAAAGGAACTTATATTTGCAAAAGATGCAAAACTCCACTTTACAAATCTTCTAGCAAATTTGACTCAGGCACTGGATGGCCAAGCTTTTCAGATGAAATTCCAGGAAGAGTTAATAGATCAATGGATGCGGATGGTCTTCGAACAGAGATAACATGTAATAATTGCGGAGCTCATTTGGGTCATGTATTTACTGGAGAGGGACCAAATAAAACTGATCGACACTGTGTAAACTCAATTTCAATTGAGTTTGTTCCTGATTCCAAATAGAATCGTCTGAAAAAACAATACAGATCAAACTTTATATTCAAAATCTTAATTTTAATTTTTCAATATTGATTGTGATATAAATGACAGATTCATCAAATATCAAAGAAAGTTCTGTTTACACAAACAAAATAATTGATTATCAGAAAAATTCTATTATCAGCCGTACAATAATTGACAAAAAAGCTGGTTCAGTAACCTTTTTTGCTTTTTCTAAGGGTCAAGGCTTAAGTGAACATTCAGCACCCTATGATGCTCTCGTTCATATTTTAGATGGAGAAGCTGAAATAGTAATATCTGGTATTTCTTATAAACTGAAAAAAGATCAATTCATAATAATGCCTGCCGGCGAACCTCACAGCTTATCAGCTATAACCAAATTCAAGATGATGCTAATAATGTTAAAATCCTAAAATGAACATTTCTTAAAATCAATAAGAGTTCAAGAAGTTATTTTTCGTTTGGTTGAACTATTACTTTAAGAGATTTTCCTGCAATTGACATGATCTTGAATCCTTGTGCTGTTTGATTCAAACTGAGTCTGTGTGTTATCATATTTTTTACTCCAAGTTTTTTCTTGCAGAGCAGATTTAGGGCTTCATCAAGATCTTTTGGTGCTGCTCCATAGGATGTTTTTATAGTGATTTCATTTCTCCAAAATTGATTAATAGGGACTGGTAGCTTAACTGTAGGATTAGGTACAGCAAAAAAGAGAATTGTTCCTCCCCTATCTATGCATTCTAAGGATGCTAAGGCTGCTTTGGTTGCTCCAGTGCA
>LFWW01000015.1 GCA_001273385.1 miscellaneous Crenarchaeota group-6 archaeon AD8-1
TATTAAAAGTGCGCTAGATCCTGAAAGACCTAAAAGGTATAATAAATTAAAATTATTAAGAACAAGAAATCCTTTATTCTTATTCCTTGAAATAATCTTTTTTACTGATTCTAAATTTTTCAGTTATTAACACCCTTCATAGAAATAAATGAAAGTATCTTTTGTAATTTACTGGTTAACCGCCACTAACTACTGGCATTATAATAACTCTATCCCTGTCTTTTAATTCAGTTTTCATACCATCCAGTTGGTTCAATAATAATCCATTTACAGACACCATATGATATGGTTTTAGTTCCTCATCTTGAGGATCATAAACTGATTTCTTAAAGGTTTCACCATATTTATTTGCAAGAAAGATAAGTAATTCATGGACTGTAGTTTTTTCTCTTAGACTAAGCATTTCTGAACTTTCTATATTCAACTTTTGTTTAATATAACCAAGATATTCTATTATAACGTTCAAAATCTTATCTTTCCTTTACAATATTCGCTATAGGAGATGTTTATTTATTTATTCATTTCTTATTTTCTATTCATAAACCTGAATTAAAAATAAAAATAAATTCAATTTTTTATGATAACTTTTCATAATGGAATCCATTAGCTTAATATACTTTTTAAGTTAGCTATTATGCTATATCTCTATAAGGAGAAAGGAGTATTGTTTGCTTACGCAGGTAAAATTTTGCGTGTTGATCTCACATCAGGAAAAATTTCTACTGAAACTTTGAGTGAAGATATGGCTAAAAATTATATTGGTGGGATAGGTCTTGGAATAAAATTACTTATGGATAATTCAAAACCAGGTACTGATCCATTTGATCCAGATAATCCTATAATTTTTGCCACAGGACCTTTAAGCGGTACTATGGGTCCTACGGCTGGAAATGGCTATGCGGTTGTTTCCAAATCACCGGCCACAGGGGGAGTAGGAGAGGCTAAGGCTCATGGGTTTTTTGGTCCTGATTTAAAAAGAGCTGGATATGATGCAGTTATAATTACTGGAAAAGCAGAAAAACTATCATATTTATGGATTGACGATGATAAAATTGAAATAAGGAACGCTGAGAATCTCAAGAATGCTACTGTTTTTGATACAGACACAAGAATTCGAGACGAACTGGGTGACTATTATGTTCGTGTCTCTGCGATAGGCGAGTCAGGGGAAAAATTATGCCGTTTTGCTGCGATAATTAACGACGAGTTCCGTGCTATTGGACGTACTGGTATGGGTGCTGTTATGGGTTCTAAGAATTTAAAAGCAGTTGCTGTACGTGGAACTCAGGATGTTAACGTAGCAGATTTAGATGGTTTCACTGAATTTGTAAAATTAATACATGAAAGAATGAAAGGTCCTGCAACAAAGAAATATAAGACTCTAGGAACACCGCAAAATGTTTTGGTTCTAAATTCACTTTCTGCATTAGCTACGAGAAATTGGACTAATGCCACTTTTGAAGGTGCAGAAAAAGTTAGTGGAGAATATCTGAATGAACATTATGTGAAGAAGATCGTTGGATGTGCTACTTGTGGTATGCGATGTGATCATATAGCGGTTGTCCCTGAAGGCCCCTATAAAGGATCAACTTCAAGATTAGAATTTGAATGTTTGTGGTCCATGGGTCCACTTTGTGGAGTGGATCGACTTGATGCAATTATTGAGGCGATGAGAATAGTTAATGAATATGGTATGGATGGGATATCTATAGGTGTTGTTGTTGCTTTTGCTATGGACTGTTATGAAAACGGTGTAATTACAAAAGAGCAAACTGACGGTATAGATCTTACTTTTGGAAATGCAGAGGCTTTAATAGCAATTATTCATAAAATTGGAAAAAGAGAAGGTTGGCTTGGAAATGCATTAGCTGAGGGAGTAGCTAAAGCAGCAGAGATAATTGGCAATGGAGCAGAAAAATATGCCTGTCATATAAAAGGGCTTGAACTTCCAGGATATGACCTAAGAACTCTGAAGACAGCTGCTTTAGGCTTTAGTGTTTCTTTTAGAGGTGCATGTCATCTAAGAAATGGCGCCTATTCACCTGATGTGAAGGGAAAAGTAAATCGATTTAAAATCGAAAAGGGCAGAGGAAAAATGATAGTTCCAGATGGAAATCTGTACAATATAATTGATTCTCTCATTGTATGCAAATTTTCAAGAGGTACCTATTATGATGGTATGGCTGATCTTTCCAAATATTACACATTAGCTACAGGTTTACAGGTTACTCCAGAAGAATTAGATACATCTGGGGAAAGAATTGAGAACATTGCGCGGCTCTTTAATTACAGAGAAGGCAAAGGCACAAGAGAATATGATAACTTACCTTGGAAAATTATGAATACTCCAGTTCCAGATGATGGACCTGCAAAAGGAATTGTAGTTACAAACGAAGAATTCCAGCTCGGATTAGATGATTACTATTCTGCGAGAGGTTGGACTAGTGACGGTTTGCCTACTAGTGAAAAACTGAATGAATTGAATCTTAGTCAATATTCTGATATTCTTAAGGGAGGAAAAGATTAATGGTTAGACCTCAAGATAGAAAATTTGTTTCAGCGGATCCTGAAAAGTGTGTTGGTTGTGTAGTATGCGAATATGCTTGCTCGTTAACAAACGAGAAAACGTTTAATCCTACAAAATCAAGAATTCGAGCTTTGAGATTAGGGCCTCTTAATAATATAGCTGTTGCATGTCGCCATTGTGAAGAACCTGCATGTGTTGCTGCATGTCCGAGGGATGCTTTGTCACAAGAGGAAAATAGTGGAATTATCAATGTGGATGAAGAAGCTTGTGATGGATGTACTTGGTGTATTAGTGCTTGTCAATTTGGTGCAATGATGATGCACCCAGAAAAAAAAGTTGTTTTTACCTGTAATAGTTGTAAGGATCAAGAGGATGGTCCTCAATGTGTAAAATGGTGTCCTGAAGAAGCACTTACATTCGTTACAGCTCAACAATTAGCACAAAAATCAAGAATATCTGCAGTAAAAAATCTGTTTCAAGAGGCAAAAGAAAAGAAATCTTGAAAATAGCCAACTATTCAAATTTGTTAAATCGGCTAGATTCTTACCTAAATATTTGTCTCATGTTTTAATTGTGATTTTTTTTACTCCAATTATTTATCTAATTTTTAATTGTAATTTGGATCCAAATGAACCCATTAAATTAATATAGTTTCTATTTGACTAATAATTCCACAAACATGGAGGAAGAAGTTTGTACGGGTATGCCGGTAAAATTTTGTATGTTGATCTGAAAACAGGGAAGACTTGGGTTGAACAACTAAATCAAGAATATGCAAAAAAATACATTGGTGGAATCGGTTTAGGAATGCGTCTTTGGTTTGATAATTCCAAAGCTGGAATTGATCCTTTAAGTCCAGAAAATCCCCTTGTGCTTTCTCTTGGTCCAATATCAGGAACCATATTTCCAACAGCGGGTAATGGGCATTCTTTTGTTGCCAAGTCTCCAGCTACTTATGGGATTGGAGAAGCTGTTGCACATGGTACCTTTGGTTCAGAACTGAAAAGAGCAGGATATGATGCTGTAATATTCAGAGGTAAATCAGAAAAACCCGTCTACGTCTGGATAGATGATGATTCAGTTCAACTACTCGATGCATCCCATCTTATAGGTAAATCCCCTTCGGAAACTGAAGATATTATTAAAAAAGAATTGGGAGATTACTATGTACGCATAGCTGCAATAGGCATGGCAGGAGAGAAGTTAAGCAGAATAGCGTGTATAATTAATGAAAAAACTAGAGCCGCAGGACGTACTGGTATGGGTGCTGTTATGGGTTCTAAGAATTTAAAAGCAGTTGCTGTAAGAGGAACAAGTGACATTCTTGTTGCTAAACCCATTGAATTTATGGATATGGTTAAAGAATTTCATGAAAGAATGAAAGGTCCTGCTACTCAAAAATATAGAACTTTAGGAACACCAGAAAATATTATGGTTCATAATTCTTTGTTTTGCATGCCAACTAGGAATTATAATAATGCTCATTTCGAAAATGCAAATAAAATAAGTGGCGAAAAACTGAATGAAAAATTTGTGGTTAAACTTATTGGATGCAGTTCATGTGCAATGCGATGTGAGCATGAAGTTGTTATCCCTGAGGGACCTTATAAAGGAACTTTAACCAGAATGGAATATGAAACTCTGTGGGCAATGGGACCTTATTGTGGTATTGATGAACTTGATGTAATAATTAAAGGAATGGAATTATGTAATTATTATGGTATTGATGCTATTAGTGCAGGTGTTGTTGTTGCTTTTGCTATGGATTGTTACGAAAATGGATTGTTATCAAAAAAAGATTTTGATGGACTTGAAGCTAATTTTGGGAATAGTGAAGTTTTAATTCAATTGCTTGAAAAAATTGGAACCAGAAAAGGTATTGGTGACATTTTAGCTGAAGGAGTAAGATTAGCAGCTGAAAGAATTGGTAAAGAAGCAGGAAAATTGGCTCAACATATCAAAGGTTTAGAAGTGACGGGGTATGATCTTAGATGCTTAAAAACAGCAGCATTAGGATTTGCCGTATCCTTTCGTGGAGCAGATCACAATAGACATGGCGCTTATGCTTTTGATGTTAAAGGAAAAGTAGATCGTTTAAAAGCCGAAAAAGGTAGAGGAAAACTTGTTAGAGATATGGAAGATATTTATGCTTTAATTGATTCTTTAGTCGTTTGCAAATTTTCCAGAGGTACTTATTATAATGGAATAGCTGACATGGCTAAACTCTATAATTTAGTTACAGGAATTGAAATGACCTCTGATGAACTTAAGAAATCAGGTGAGAGAATTAATACATTAGCTAGATTAATCAATATCCAAGAAGGATTAAGTAGAAAAGATGATACCTTGCCTTGGAAAGTTTTAAACGTGCCGATTCCTGATGATGGACCAGTAAAAGGAGCATATGTAACTCAAAAAGAATTAGATCTACTTTTAGACGATTACTACGATTCTCGAAGATGGAATAGGAAAGGGATTCCAACAGAAGAAAAACTCGAAGAGCTGAATATGGAACCTCTAGCAAGAATAGTTGAGAAAAAACAGGAGGTTCAATAGTATTGGTAAAAATCCATGATCGAAAGTTTGTTTCAGCGGATCCTGAAAAGTGTGTTGGTTGTCAAATTTGTGAATATATCTGCTCATGGACAAAGGAAAAAGCATTCAATCCAGTAAAATCAAGAATAAGAGTAGTAAGAGTAAATCAACTAGCAAATATGGCAGTTACCTGCAGACGTTGTGAGGATCCACCCTGTGTTGCAGCTTGTCCTCGTGATGCCTTAACTCAATCAGAAGAATCTGGAACTATACTAATAGAAACTGACAAGTGTAATGGTTGTGGTTGGTGTATTGAAGCATGTGATTATGGTGCTGTAATGCTTCATGCCGATAATAAGACTGTATATATTTGTGATTTATGTAAAGATGAAGAAGGAGGGCCACAGTGTATAAAGCTTTTTCAAGAGCAAAAGAAGAAACAGAGAATCAAATAAAGTTATAGAAGTTATAGACTTATTTTTTTAAAAGATTTATCAAAATATTAATAATAAATATTGAAGCGTCTTTAACTTCAGGACTTAATTTTTCCCCAAAATTAGTTTTTTTGGGTTCAATCAATAAAAGAGCGATTTTAGCATCTGTCATTTTCTGAATTAATTCACAAAAAATCCTTAAGGGTAAAGTGTGAGATGAAATTGGTGAAAAATCTATAATTTTTTTGGGATTTACTAATCTGCTATCCCCTGGTTTTAATCCTAAAAAAGCGGCATCTACATGCGATGGATTAAGTTTTGTAATAGGTTCGATAAAGTTTTCTGGGACAGTTTCGCATTCATATAATTCAACTTCATCAGATAATTTATTTTTTAGCTCTTGAACTATTTTTAAACCAATAATATCATCGGAACGAATTGGATTTCCAATTCCTGCAATGACCACTTTTTTTGAATTTCTTAACCATTTTTCAAGTTTGACTCTAAGATCATACTTAGTGTTGGTCATTTGTTAGATCCAACAAAAATCAAATAGAAAAGATTGAAAAAGATTAGCGTTGAAGAGTTTCTAGAAGATTTTTATTGCTATCAAAAATCTCAACTGTAAGAGGCATTTTTCCTATAGCATAATGTGTTGCACAGCCAAAGCACGGATCATAGGCTCTAAAAGCCATCTCCACCTTATTTAAGACACCATTATCGACTTTCCCGCCGTGAATCAAGCCCTTGGCCGCGTCTCTTATCGACATACATATCGCTGGATAATTATTGGTTGTTGCAACTATCATGTTAACATCTTTTATTAATGCATCTTTGTCTAAAACATAGTGATGGTATAATGTTCCTCTTGCAGCTTCAACAACACCAACTCCTTCTCCTGGACTGCCAGGTTTATTCCTAATATCATTACTTGTGATTTCAGGATCTTTAGATAATTCCACAGCTCTTTCAGTAGCATAAAGCAATTCTATTAACCTTGCCCAATGGAAAGCTAAAGTGCCATGAACGGGTTTTCCGCCTAAAGTTTTATACATAGTTTCGTATTCAGCCTGTGCTAATGGAGTAGCCATTCCTTCAGATGAATTCAATCTTCCCAATGGACCAACCCTGTATACTCCGCTGTCTGACCCGTAAACTTGACCTTTCCAACCTACTTCTTTGAGATATGGAAACTTTGTATAAGTCCATTCTTCCACGTGCTCTCCTAAGTGTTTCAAGTAGTCTTTTGCTTCAAATTTTAGAAATTCTTCACCATTTGGTTTAACCACTCTGATCTTTCCATCATAAAAGTTGACCTTATTTTTATCATCAACCATTCCCATATAGTAAGTTTTCATCGTATAGGCGTCACTTTTAATCAAATCCACATATTGGTTATTACTCAAAACTATATCATGAAATAATTTTAGGCTTAGTTTGGCAAAATCAACTGCTGAGGTAGCCATTTTTGCAATTTCTTGGCGATTTTCCTCAGAAAGGGCTTTGGAAATTCCCCCTGGGAGGGCACAAGTTGGATGCGTAGCTTTTCCTCCAAGAATTTCGGTAATTTTTTGACCATAAGCTCTGTGCTTGATTACTTCTTTGGCTATATCAATTCCTGCTTTTTCAATAACACCAAGAATGTTACGTTTTTCTGGAGGCGCGTTTGGACCCACAATAAAATCTGGTCCACCTAGAAAATAAAAATGTAATATGTGATCATATATGTAATAACCAGAATTCATAAGTTCACGCAGTTTTTTTGCAGCTTGAGGCGGTTCAACTTTGAAAGCTGCATCCAATGCTTTTACTGATGCGAAATGATGAGCTACTGGACAAACGCCGCATATTCTGGTGGTTAGCAATGGCATTAATTCTGCTCTTCTACCTGTGCAAAATTTTTCAAAACCTCTCAGTTCAGGTATTTTTAAGTAAGCATTTTCTACTTCACCTGAATCATTTAAAAATATAGATACATTTCCGTGACCTTCCAAACGCGTAATTGGATCTATTATTATTTCTTTCATTTTTTCATCACCTTTCTTTTAAGAATCGAAGCTGGTAAAGAGTACATGTAAAATGTTCCTATTGGATCTTTAATTTGGTTCATTAGATCTTGAATTTCTTTTTCTGTATATTGTTCTTTTCCCGGTTCACCTGAATAGCCCAATATTGCTGCTAGAGCCGAGATCATTGCTGCGCCTTGTTCTGGAACGTTTGGTGCTGCTCCGCCACATCCAGTGCAGGGCATGTCTACATTTAAGCATTGAGCACCACAGCCACTCCTGGTAGCAGGACCCATGCAAATAATTCCTTGTTCAAGAAGACATTTCTCTGGTTCTGGAACTTTCTCATGAACACGATATATTTTAGTGATTTTTTTGTCCTCTCGTGTTCTTGGACATTCATCACATACTGCTTTAAGAGGAGCAAGTACACTGCCTTTTGGTGGCAATTGATTATTGGCGATAGCATCAACAGCATCGGATATTAATTTTACAGGCGGAGGACATCCAGGCAAGTAATAATCTACTTCTACTGTTTGAGCTAAAGTTTTTACTGTATCATAAAATTCAGGTATATTTAGAATGCCTTCTTTGACTTTAGTTTGAGTTTTTGGAACATTTCCTGCAGGATTTACTACAGATTTTTCCTTTATGTATACTGTATCAAAAATTTCTTGTTTATTATGAAGATTAGCTAATCCAGGTATACATCCTTCATGTGCACAAGATCCAAAGGCGACAATAGTTTTAGATTTGTTTCTAAGAAGTTTTGCCATATGCTCTTGTTCTGAATTTCTAATCGATCCGTTGAAGAATGTGATGTCAATGTATCCATCTGGCATGTTTTCAACATCTTTATATTTTATGTCAATAGCTACAGGCCAGAAAACGATGTCTGCTATTTGAACAACATCAAGTATTTTTTCATTTAAATCTAAAACGGCAATTTCACAGCCACCACAACTAGCGGCCCAATAGAAGGCTATTTTTAGTTTATTTTTACTCATTTTATTTTACTCCTTGAATTACTTGTGTTAATATTTTTGAAGCATCGACTCTGAGGTCTTTGAAACCTAATTCCTCTGGAGTTATGCCCATGGCTAAACCTAGTAATTGAGGATAGTGCAATACTGGAATGCCATATTTTTCACTGAACACCCTTTCAATACGTAACTCGTTTGTATCGAACATTACATGGCAAAATGGACAAGATGTAATTAAGGCTTGCGCGCCTGCAATTTTTACATTTTTGAATTTATCATGTGCAAGCTTTAGTGCAACCTTATCGTTAACTCCTACACTTGGTGCACCACAACATTCTGTCTCGTTCATATAATCTAAACACTCTGCTCCTGTGGCTTCAATTAGAGTTTTCAATACCTTTGGATCTTCAGGATCATCAAAATCTATGAAGTGTTTTGGTCTAAGTAGGTGACAGCCTATATGTTCTGCAACTTTAAGGCTAGATAATGGATTAATTATTGTTTCTTCTATTTTCTTCACACCTACATCTTCAATTAGAAACTGAGTTATGTGCTTAGTTTCCACAGATGCTTTGAAATTCAAACCTGTTTCTTTCAAATTATTGTTAATTTTGTCTTTTAATGTTCTATTCTCTTTTAAAACTTTGTTTACTTTTTTTAATGTTCCTGCACAACCCGGACATAAAGTTATAATATTTAATCCAGCTTGCTCTGCAATAACAAGGTTTCTTGCTGAAAGAGTGAGCATGCTTTCATGGCTAATCATGTCCAATGGAAGACCACAACAATTAAACTCTGGCATTTCAATCAATTTGATGCCTAATTTCTGTAGGATCTTTCTTGAGGAAATCTCGTAGGATGCGACTCTATAGGGAACTGCGCAACCAAGAAAAATTAGATATTTATTCTCCAAAATTATTCTCCCACTTTTCTAGTAGGTTTTGGATTCCAGTTTTCTTAAGGATAATTCGTATTTTTTCCGGATCATTTTTTGGAAGTGTGGGCAGATCTAACTGAACTCTTTTTTTCTCTCTCAGCAATGGAATTTTATAAGCATAACCTGATTCTAAAATACTGTTTGCTTGTTCCCTAATAACTGTAGGAAAAATACCTTTTTCTGCAGCTAGATTTCTTAATACTCTAATAATACTTGCTACTTCAATATCTTGTGGGCAGCGATCTGTGCAAGTGAAACATGAAGCACATAACCATAAAGTTTCACTTTTTAACACTCTTTCTTTTAATCCAAGCTGGGCCATCCGAATTAATTGTCTGGGTCTATAACTTTCACTAAATTTTGCAATCGGACAATCAGATGTACAAGTGCCACACTGAAAACATTGAAGAATCTTTTCGCTACCATCAATTTTTGAGAGTTCCAGCCTAAACTTTGGATTGATCTCTGAAGCTTTTATTGGATCATTCAATGATAATGTTTGAGTCATTAGGCTTCATTCTCTAATGTAATTTACCAATATTGTTAGGATGTTGATACTGGAAAAAATTATCAACTACATAAAGTTTAAGTCAAGTTTTTCAAAATTTTTCCATACAAAATTAGGAATTTATCTTTTGAATATTTATTTAGCAATCTATATTTTTTGTATCCTTCATTTCTTATAGAAAGTCTGTTTTTTCTTGGCAATTAAATTAAATATTATTAGAAAGTAATAAATTCTCCAATTACTCTTAAACTCAACAATTTGTAATTTAGAGATAATGGAAGAGGAATAGTATGCACACACTTTCAAAAGAAGCTTTTAATGAATTTGTTGATAATCTAATAGCTGATAATTCTTTAGATGTTGTAGGAGTCAAATCAAAAGGTGAAAAATTTGCTTTTGGTCCATTAGAATCAGCCAATCAATTAAGATTAGATTATGATGTTACACTTCTACCCCCAAAAAAATACTTTTTTCCTCAACGGGAAACACTGCTTACATATGATGTCGCTAGCGGCTTTCAAGCAAAAGATCCTAAAGAAAGTAAATTCAAGATAATTATTGGTGTACACCCTTACGATATTATGGCTCTTCTTCATATGGATGAAATATTTAGAGAAACAAAATCGGATCCCTATTATCTTGAAAGAAGATACGCATCTGCAATAATTGGAGTCAATATCGAAAATGTGTCAGAATCGTGTTTTGCATCCTCAATGGGATGTGCCACAATTGATTATGGATATGATCTGATGTTAACTGATCTTGGAGATAAATTCGCTATTGATGTAGGTTCTCATAAAGGAGCAGATTTATTAAACAAATATGCTAAAGATGTGAAAAAGGCGTTTGCTAGAGATATTCAAGCTGTTGGCAAAAAGAAAACGGAAATTATTAATGCTTCAAAACAGAAATTTAATTTTTCTTCTGAATTAATTCCTGAAATGCTAGGAAAATTTTATGATAAAGATGGTTTTTGGGAAAATCATTCTGATCAATGCCTATCCTGCGGATCTTGCGTTTTAGTATGCCCAACTTGTTATTGTTTTGACGTTACAGACAATCCCGAGCTATCCCTTAAAAAAGGTGAACGAACTCGTACGTGGGATGGCTGTCTTTTAGAAGATTTTGCAAAAGTTGCTTCAGGAGAAAACTTCCGCAATACAAGAGCTGCTAGGTATCGTCATAGATACTTCAAGAAAGGAAAATACCTCTTTGATCGGTTTGGATTTGTTTCATGTGTTGGTTGTGGAAGGTGCTCTTCCAATTGTCTACCAGATATTGCCAATCCTGTGAATTTATTTAATGATATGTACTCTCTAAGTCTTAAAGCAGGGTTTCAAATAGATTCTGCAACAATACCAGATATCAGCATTAAAACTGATTCAACCATACAATTTGCTCCAAAGATGGCGACAATTGTCAAAAAAGTGCCAATGACTTCAAATGAAACAATGTTTGAAATTAAGCTTGATGATAAAACAGATTTGGGCCATCAGCCAGGTCAATTTGTTCAAGTATCTGTTTTTGGAGTAGGTGAAGCTCCTTTTGGAGTTTCGTCATCACCTACAAATAAAGGTTCTTTTGAACTCTGTATTCGAAAACTAGGAAATGTTACTACAAAGATCCATACATTAAATGAAGGAGATAAAATTGGTATCAGAGGACCATTTGGCAAAGGTTTTGATTCTGAATTCTTGAAAGGAAAAGATTTATTGTTTATTGCTGGTGGTCTTGGAATAGTTCCTTTAAGATCATTATTAAACTACGTTTTGGCTAATCGTAAAGATTATGGTCGTGTTATGTTACTTTATGGTTGTAAAGAACCCCGTGAGTTACTTTTTGGTGAAGAAATTCTATCTCTTGGAGAACGAGATGATATAGAATTCAAAGCTACTGTTGATTGGTGTCCTGAAGATGAGGTTTGGACAAGTAATATAGGTGTAATTACGACTTTAATTCCTCAGGTAGATTTTGATCCCCAAAAAACCTATGCTGTTGTATGTGGTCCACCAATAATGTATAAATTTGTTATTAGGGATCTCAAATCCAGGAATGTCCCTGATGATCACATTATTGTGTCTCTTGAACGAAGAATGAAATGTGGAGTTGGCAAGTGTGGTCATTGCCAGATTAACCAGGTTTATGTGTGTAAGGATGGTCCTGTGTTTAATTATTCAGATATTAAAGGAGTGCCGGAGGCATTATAATGAAACCAAAAGTAGCATTCTTTGATTTTGCAGGTTGTGAAGGAGACCAATTACAGATAGCAAATCTGGAAGAAGAGATTCTAGACTTACTTGGACAAGTAGAGGTAGTAAGCTTTCGTGAAGTAATGAAAGAACACAGCGATAACTATGATATTGCTTTTGTTGAAGGCTCATGCACAAGACTTCAAGATGAGGACAGACTTAAACAAATAAGAAAAAATGCTAGTATAGTAGTTGCCATTGGAGCTTGTGCAACTATTGGTGGAATAAATTCGCTGAAGAATTATCAAGATACGGACGTAGTTAAGAAAATTGTGTATGGTGAAAATGCACACTTGTTTGATACTTATTTAGCAAGGCCAATAGATGCTGTTATACCTATAGATGCATATGTGCATGGATGTCCTATAACAAAAGACGAATTTTTGCATGTGGTTAAATCTCTTTTGTTAGGAAAAAAACCTGAAATACCCAATTATCCTGTTTGTGTGGAATGCAAAAAAAATGAAAATGTTTGCGCATTTGAAAGGGAAGAATTTTGTGTTGGACCTGTTACCAGAGCTGGCTGCAACTCATGCTGTGTTAATGAAGGCACAAAGTGTTGGGGTTGCCGAGGTTTAGTCGATAATCCAAACGAGAATTCTCAAAAAGAAGTCTTAGTCGAATATGGTCTATCTGTGGATGATGCTATTGATAAATTTAAATTATATTTTGGATGGGAGAAGAAAAAATGAGCAATAAGAAAAATTTGGAAGTAAATGTTCACCATGTAACTAGAGTTGAAGGTCATGGTAATATCTATGTTAATGTGGAAGATGGAATTATTGAAAGATGTGAATGGAACATTTCTGAAGCACCAAGATTTTTTGAAGCCATGGTTGTAGGTCGTAATTGGAATGAGTTACATCATATAACCTCTCGTATTTGTGGAATCTGCTCTATTGGACACACGCTAGCCTCCTTAAAGGCAACAGAAGCAGCTATGGGAATAACCATTAGCGACCAAGATTTAAAACTCCGAAAACTAGCCTTGCATGCTGAGAATTTGCAGAGCCACATATTACATGTTGGCTTTTTAATACTACCTGATTTAATGGATGTCGGTTCAGTTATTCCACTTGCATCATCCAATCCTGATGAAGTAAAAACTGTATTAGCCTTGCACAGAATGGCAAATGATATGTCAAATTTAATATGTGGAAGAACTACACACCCTCAAAGACTAATTCCTGGTGGATTCTCCAAGATTCCATCAATAAAAGAACTTCAAAATCTTAAAGATAGATTAAAATCTTCAGTTCCAGAATTGGAAGCAGTTGCGAATTTGCTTAAAACATTAGCTCCTAAAATACCAGACTTTGTAAGAGAAACCGAATTTATTGGTTTAAAAAATCCAAATGAATATGCGCTCTATGATGGAAAGATTGCATCAACAGATACTGATTCCGCACCAGCAAGCGAGTATTTATCATACACTAATGAATATGTTGTGCCTCAGTCGACAGCTAAATGGGCCAAACACAATCGTGATTCTTACATGGTAGGTGCACTAGCAAGGTTAAATATTAATTATGATAAGCTCTCACCATTAGCAAAGAAAATTTCTGGGCTTTTTGGTTTAAAACCAGTTTGTCATAATCCTTTTATGAACAGTATAGCTCAATTAGTTGAAATAGTTCATAGTGTTGAAGATTCAATTAAATTAATTAACGAACTTGAATCTACGGGTTTAGAAAAACAATCAGACTATAATCTACCTAATTTGTTGGTAAAATCTGGCCAAGGTGTGGGTGCTGTGGAAGTGCCTCGTGGTATACTCTTCCATGACTACACTTATAATGATGAAGGAGTTTGCACTAAAGCAAATTGCATTATCCCAACAAACCAAAACCATGGAAACATCGAATTGGATCTAAAAGCCCTACTGCCTCAAATACTAAATAAATCTAAAAAAGAAATTGAATTGAATCTAGAAATGCTAGTGAGAGCATATGATCCTTGTATATCTTGTTCAACGCACGCTGTAAAGATACACTTTGTCTGAAACATTCTTGAAAATTTTTTCTACTCTATTTTTGATAGATTAATAATTTCTACTATATCCTTTTTTAAATCTGATTTTAAAATAAATTTTTTTACAAAATTAATTAATACCAAAAGAAAAAATATTAAACCTACAATTATATGTGGGATAAATTTGATTCGTGAATTTTTATTGTTCTCCCGCATAGGAAAAACTAGTAACGTATTTAATAATTTACATGATGCTGGAAGGTTAGATATAATATATGAATGCATTATAGCGAGCTTATTTCTTTCTCATGGATTGAGAAAAAATGTAATTTTTCATTCCATACTAAACGGGCCTCCTAATCCTCCACTTCACATTAGAATAGACGGAGCTAAACTCTTTGATGTACGAACTGATGTTTGGACTTGGCAGAAAATCTTGAAAAAAGTTATTGGTGGCAAATCTCATCCAGGAATAATTGTAACTAAAAAAAGTTTTGAATTACTGTTAAAGGAAAAATCCAATAATAATCAAATATTTGTTTTAGAAGAAGATGGAAAAAAAATAGATAAAATCTCTTTTCACCAAAATCCTATTTTTGTGCTTGGGGATCATATAGGTTTACCCAGAAAAGTTGAAAATTTTGCGCTTAGATATGGTGAAAAGATCAGTTTAGGCGATATACCATATCTTGCTTCAAGTTGCATAAATATTCTAAATTATTTATTAGATCAACAACATATCTGATCTAACTCTTAAAATGTTCCCATCCTTTAGGTTCTATAGTTTTTTTCTTACCATTAATTTCAATTAGAATTTCCGGCTCATCGATAACTTTTCCAATAGGTATTAGGCAACCCCCAATATTTTTTATAGATTTTACAGTTTTTTTTAACAATTCAGGCTTAAGCGTAATTACAAGCTCGTATTCTTCTCCACCATAAAAAGTTAAATCTAAAGGATTGACCCTATGAACCTTTGAGAACCTTTTAACTTCATTAGCAGTTGGAATATTATTGATCAAGAATCCAACTCTGTTAATTTTAGAAATTTCATATAAACTCCAAGCTAACCCATCACTAGAATCTATGGAAGATGTTACTGCATCAGATGCTCTTAATTTCAATCCTTCATTTAATCTAGCTTTTGGAAAGCAAATTGAGGAAATCAATTTTTTTTCATAATCCAGAGAATTATTTAATTCACCTAATAGCAATTTCAGTCCTGCAGCAGTTTTTCCAAAAAATCCCGTAACAGCAATAATATCCCCACTTCTAGCTCCCTTTCTAAGCATTATACCTTTTTTTTCAGAAGTACCGTAAAGAGAAACAGCAATTATTAAATCAGAAGTTTCACCAGTGTCGCCACCTACAATATACGCACCATACTCTCTTGCTCCAAAGTTCAAGCCTCTGGCTATTTCTTTTATATCATTTAAAGTAAAAGTTTTTGGCAATCCTAACGAAACAATAGCGGCTTTAGGTTTGACACCTTTAGCAGCAAAATCACTTACATTCATAACAATAGCTTTTCTTGCTGCTTCCCACAAACTCATTCCTTTAGGAATATCTGTTTTATTGACTAACATATCGGTTTTTAGAATCGCTAAACGACCATTTTCTAATTCATAAGCTGAAATATCATCTCCAAAAGATACAGCTATATTAGGCATTGGATCGAAGTGATTTTGCATATATTCAATTATTTTTCTTTCTCCCAACTCTGTTATTTGAATAAATAAATTGCCATTTTCATTTAACAAAATAATCTACCGTATAGAATCTAATACCTTTTATTTTGAATCCATTACTATTAAAATTAATCTAAAGAAAGAAAAAATGGTTTATGAACCTAAATTAATAATTAGTCCACAACTGATTTATCACTTATCTTATGCCTCGATAGCTCAGCCTGGTAGAGCGGCTGCCTCGTAAGCAGCAGGCCGCGGGATCAAAGCCCGCTCGAGGCTTTCAATTATTTTTGATTATTTATTATTTTGTACTTACGTGCTTTGGTATCTATATACTCATTTTCGAAAAGTTTTCTAAGTGACTTGAAAGTCTTTTTCGGTGATTCATCTACTTTAATAGCAATTTCTTCCAAACTTAATTCTTTTCCCTCTGATTTAAGAGTAGCAAGAATCATCTTATCGATTTTATTCAACTTTACCATCCTTGGTCATTACCCCTAAGAGTCAAATGTATTGTTTGTTATAGCTTTTTCAATTTTTTGGTTATAATAAATAAAAATCATGTCAATTCTTCTCTGAAAAAATCAGAAATATTCCTCATATTAAGTTTATTGATTGTTTTTAAACTTAAAGTGATTATTGACATAGTTTTTAAACCTCAATAAATACATCTATTTAACAACAGGTGAATTATTGTTTGAAAGGAAAGCCACTTGTTTCTATAATCTCAGCTGGTTTGTCAAAATTTGGAAGACATACTGATTTATGTGCACGAGAAATTTTTGCTTATGCAGCCAAGGAAGCTTTTATGCGTTGTCCTAGATTAGATCCTAAGAGAGACATAAAAGCATTATTTATTGGTCATATGGGTGAATCATATGAACATCAGGGTCATACTGGAGCATCAATAGCTGATTGGATTGGACTGTTAAATATCTCTGCGACTCGTACTGAAGCGGCATGTGCTTCATCAGGTGTAGCTTTAAGATCGGGTATTTTTGCGGTTCTTTCAGGATTAGCAGATATAGTTATGGTAGGCGGTGTTGAGAAAATGACACATCGAAATACTGATAAGGTTACAGAATATCTTGCTATGGCATCAGATTATCCTTTTGAACAATGGAATGGAATAACTTTTCCTGGATTATATGCTCTAATGGCAAAAGCACATATGCACAAATATGGTACTACTGAAAAACAGATGGCTCTAGTTGCAGTTAAAAATCATTTTAATGGTAATATGAATCCTAAGGCACATATGCACAAAGAAATAACAATTGAAAAAGTTTTAAATTCAATTCCTATTTCTACACCCCTGAAACTCTATGATTGTTCTCTGATAAGTGATGGTGCAAGTTGTGCAATTATAACTAAACCTGAAATTGCTAAAAAGTACACAGATAAGCCAGTGCATATTATTGGAAGTGGACAAGCAAGTGATACTATTGGATTATTTGAAAGAAATAGTTTTACATCCCTTATGTCTGCAAAGTTAGCTTCTAAAAAAGCTTATGAAATGTCTGGAGTTAACCCTAATGATATAGATGTAGCAGAAGTTCATGATTGTTTTACTATTGCAGAGTTAATAGCGTATGAAGATTTGAATTTTTGTAAAGCTGGAGAAGGAGGCAAATTTGTTGAATCTGGTAACTCAAAATTAGATGGAAAATTTCCAACAAATACGAGTGGGGGATTAAAATCGAAAGGGCATCCTGTTGGAGCCACAGGTATAGCTCAAGCTTATGAAATATACTTGCAATTAACTGAACAAGCAGAGAAACGTCAGGTGAAAGATGCTGAAATTGGTTTAACTCATAATGTTGGGGGTTCAGGTTCAACAGCAGCTGTGCATGTATATAGGAGGGATTAAGAATAAACGAAGAAAAATTTACAATTGATGGTTTTTATAAATTTGTATCTAAAGGAAGATTTATGGCTGCAGAATGTGAACAATGTGGAAAAAAACATTTGCCTCCTCGACCTATATGTGATAATTGTCTATCAGAGAATTTTAAATGGATAGAGCTTTCTAAAAAAGGAAAATTATTAACTTACACAACTATTTATGTTGCTCCTAATCAATTTAAAGATCTAGCACCTTATTCTGTGGGTATAGTTCAATTTGAAAAAGATTTGAAAATTCCAGGAATGATAATAGGGATACCAGAAGATAAAATTCGAATCGGTATGGCTCTAATTATCCACTTCGATTCAATAGGTTCCCAAGAAACATGGCATGAATGGCCAAGATATTACTTTAAGGAACGTTAATTCTTAAGCAAAGTTGTATTTATTCTTTAATCAATTTGGAGATATTTTAATAAATATTTGATGCTTTTTTGGTGATCAAGAAAGAGATTAGATTTACATAAATGAGAAAAATTTATTCAATGGTTCATTATTTGTACATTAGAAATGTCTCTAACATTGCTGGTTAACTATACACCAATTATCCTGATCTTAGGGGGGATAACTTCAATATCTTGGTTATTAGCATTTTTATTTCAAGCAATTCCCATTGTTGGTACTCTTATGAACAAGATTTTAAGAGCCCTTTCAGTTCTTGGTTTTTTGGTTGGTATTATTTTATTAATAACAGGGTTTGCTATTTGGTCAGAACAAGTTTGGGATATTGGAACAAATTATTTACTTATAATAACCGGTTTAGCACTTGTATTAAAACCCATAAAACAAATTACTTGGGCTGCTCTTGTAGGATTCATTATTGGGGCATCTTCTGTCATTATAGTGTATTTCTATTTTCCTTTACCTGAAATACTCTTTGGCATTTCATCAATTTGGATTTATTTAGCTATATTCTTTATTCCAGCATTGATTACATATGTTTTTTTCAAGTTTTTGGAGGATTTAATTAAAATTATGGGTTTAATATTAGCCTCTAGACCTGTGGTAACAATCCTTGGATTTTTTTGCATTGTTCAAGGTATTCTTTTATTATTTAATCAAAGTATTTTTCCAATAATATTTGGAATATAATTTAAAACTATACAAAAATTGTTTTTTTGGATTTAATTAATTTTTAGTTATTATTTATTTTTTCTATAAAAGGAACTAGTTCTGTGATTGAGGCGATTATGTGATTTGCTCCATATTTTATCAATTGTTCTTTTGTTGATATTCCTGTAGTCAAACCGATAGCCTTAACATTTAATTCTTTTGCTGTCGTTATGTCTGTGATCCCATCACCTATTACTATCGTTTCTGCAGGTGTTACGTTCAAGATTTTGAGAGCAGTTTTTAGATGCTCAGGATTTGGTTTTACGTAATTAACTTTGTTTCTGGGAACTATTACAGAAAAAAAATTTTCTAGTTTGAATCGCTTAAAAAGAAAATTTACAGATTTATCTCCGCTTAATGTAAATAATCCAATTCTTATATTCAATCTCTTTAAATTTCTTAATGTTTCCCGAACTCCTGGCAATAAAAATGTATTTCTTGCAGCTTCTAACTCGTATTTATCAATAATTGTTAGAACTTCAGTACGCATTTTATGCAAAGAATAAGATGATTGAGAATTTTGGAGAAAGATTTCAGCTTTTTTTAAAATTTCAAATATTGTTTCTTTCGAAGATAACAATGATGTGGGAACACCTATATCTGTTAGATATTCTCTAACTTCCCCTTGCATAGCTTTATAATCCAAATTAAACTCAACCAGCGTTCCATCCAAATCAAATATTACAGCTTTGATTTCAGTCATAATGGCTTGCCTCAATCTTGAAATTGCAACTTCTAAAAACCATCACTCAAATGAAATATACTTTTTGGCTAGTTATGATAAATTTAATATGTATTTTAGATTTCAAAGATGTTTAGGAAAAATTAGAATTGCTGATTTTTCAGTTAAGTTGAATAACATGTTTATGTATTAATTTCAAGGTTCTTATATGATTCTAGAAGAATTAAGAAAAGATGTGTTGATCGAATTACTAATTGATGTTGTTCATTCAATGATAATGTATACAGCTCACAAAAAATATATTCGCGAATTAGCACTCCAAGGAAAACTTGATTTTAATCCTCGTGAACTTGCTATTAGACTTAATATGCCTTTAGGAGAAGTTTTAGTTATACTTCGTGAGCTGGAAGAATCTAAGAAAAAGATTTAATGAGCTTTTTTTAAGAAATTTTATTCTACCACATAACGATATGATATATGTTCTCCAGCAGTTTGGCTTTTGCGAATAATTCTAAGAACATCTCCAGGGAGAGCCCCAATAGCTTTCACTACAGGATCTATTGCTTTAATATGAGGCATTTGGTAAGGTTGAAGTTTATATTCAGCAAGGATTTGGTTTTTTTCTTGCTCAGTTAAAATTTCATGTCTTGGAACTAGTATATGATTAAAAATCTCAAAAACAGGAAATGTTGTTGGCAATAATTCTACCGGTCTAAATTTCGCTCCCTTTTTTTCTGCTTCTTCATTACGTTCTTTAGCTCCCTTTTTCACAGCATGAGTATATCGACCTTCAGTTATTGTAATAACCCTTTCTATACCCTTTTTCTTCATAGTTTTATATAATGCATTCATAAGTACTATCCCCACTGTTACTCCTCCTAGAAAACACCAGATTAGAATTTTTTGCTTATCTTTCGGAGTTTTTACAATATAGCTGATAGCTTCTTGATTGTCCTCTCTTTTGATAAGTTTATATTTCCTAAGTTTAATCAGGACCTGAGCTTTTCTTTCTTCAATTGTTAAACCTTCATTGTTCAAATCATAAACCCTCAAATAAGGAATGCTTGAAACCTAATAAATGTAAACTCTTTAACATTATAGCTTTGATACAAGCTTTATATGATATATTTAAGAGCTTCCTTTCAAAAAGCTTAATTTTTAATAAGTATTAGATACGGAAGATGATCATTGAAACGAAGAGATGCGATTAATCTTCTTTATAAAATCTATAATGCTTGTCAAGATGTCACTATTAATTCCATTAAAATTGAAGAAACAGAGAAAACTAAAGATACTTATGATCAAGATTTTTTCCTCGTTATTAATTCTTCAGTTTCACCTACTTCCAAATCCATTCTTAGAAATATGGCTGCAGACCATGGCTTATTTTTATCAGAAAAAAACAATAGAACAATAATTTCAAATCATAAAAATTTATAGAAAAATACTATTTTTATTGTACAATTATTATAGATTAATACGGGTTTGTTATTCGAACTTCAGTTCAAAAGTAACTGAAACTAAAATCAATATTTGTTTGGGAGCTATAATAATTATAACCTAACTGAAGTGTTTTTTACATATTTTCTCATAATTTCAGCAAATTTTTCAATTTTATCTAAAGAATATGGCTTAAGATTTTCATATTCTTTATCGAGTGTATCATTAGGAACAAATTGTTGGAGAACTAGTTTTTTTGAACCTCGAAGTAGTTGACCAATTACGGTTAGATCTTCTTTAGTTATTAATCTTGGAACAACAGTTATTCTGAATTCATAATTTACTTTGCTTTTTTTCAAAATATCAATTGTTTTAATCAGCTTGCTGATTTCCATATTTCCTAATTTTGGGTATTTATCAGGTGATGTTTTGATATCCGTCGCGATGTAATCGAGGAAAAGCAAACATTTCTTTATCATTTCAGGAAAAAAACCGTTTGTATCTAATTTAGTCTGAAATCCTTTATCCTTTAATTTTGCTAGAAACTGTGGCAGTTCTTTATGCATGCATGGCTCTCCTCCTGTTATAACTACAGCATCAATGTATTTTTTTCGTCTCTCTAGTATATCTAGTGCATCACTGTCTTGTAAAAAAGGAGGTTTAGGATCAATTACTATTCTCCAATTATGACAGAACGGACAACGTAAATTACAGCTAGGTGTAAAAAGCACAGAAGCTACTTTGTCTGGATAGTCTATTAGACTGGTTTTCTGTAAACCACTAAATTTCACTCATTTTTCCTCTAATGTAAGACTATGATAATTAAACTAGTAATACGGGATTATCAAAAGTTTTACGTATTGAAAATTCTGCTTGTTTTCCATCATTCCATTGGTCAACAGGACGTAAATAGCCTACAACACGCGAGTATACCTCACATGATGAACCGCAGATTGGACATTGTTTATGTTCTCCACTTTGATATCCATGGTGATAGCAAACACTAAAGGTTGGTGTTAATGTAAAGTAAGGCAAATGTGAGTTTCTAGATATCTTTTTAATTAGTTCAGCAGCTGATTTCCACGAATTGATTCTCTCGCCCATAAAAATGTGAAACACAGTCCCACCAGTATAAAGAGTCTGCAAACTTTCTTGATGTTCCAATGCTTCAAACAAATCGCCTTTATAATCTACAGGTAGTTGTGAAGAATTAGTGTAGAATGGTTCTGCATTATTTTCAACTATTTGTTGTTGATTAGCCATAATCATGTCTGGATACTTGATTCTATCGATTCTAGCAAGTCTGTATGATGTACCTTCTGCAGGGGTTGCCTCCAAATTGTATATGTTGCCAGTTTCTTCTTGGAACTTCATTAATTGCTCTCGCATGAAATTTAACAGTTTTATTGCAAAAGATTTACCTTCTGGATTAACTATGTTTACTCCTAAAAGATTTAAAAGAGTTTCATTTATGCCTACTAATCCTATTGTAGAAAAATGATTTCTCCAGAATTTCCCATAGGCTTCTTTAATTCTTTGCAGATATCTTCTAGAATAAGGATATAATCCTGTTTCGGTGAATCTTTCAAGAGTTTTTCGTTTGATTTCAAGACTTGTTTTTGCTATTTCCATTACATTTGCTACATGTTCAAAAAACTTGTCTTCATCTTTGTTTAGATAACCAATTCTTGGCATGTTCAATGTCACGACACCGATGGATCCTGTTAATGGATTTGCGCCAAAAAAACTACCTCCGCGCTTGCGTAATTTTCTATTGTCTATTCTTAGGCGACAGCACATACTTCGGACATCTTCAGGATTTAAATCACTATTTATAAAGTTGGAAAAGTATGGGACGCCATATTTTGCGGTTACTTCGAAAATCGCTTCTGAAACTGGTGAGTCCCATTCAAAGTCTTTTGTTACATTATACGTTGGTATTGGAAAAGTGAAAACTCTTCCTTTGGAATCTCCTTGTTGCATTATCTCCGCAAAGGCCAAATTGAACATTTGCATTTCTTTTGACATATCACCGTATGTGTCATTGGTTACCTTTCCATTAAATAAGACGGCTTCATTTTCCATAAATTCTGGAATTGTCAAATCTAAAGTTAAATTTGTAAAAGGCGTTTGGAATCCTACTCTTGTGGGTACATTCATGTTGAAAAAGAATTCCTGTAGAGCTTGTTCTACTTCTTTCTGAGTTAAGTTATCATAACGGATAAATGGAGCTAGATATGTGTCAAAATTACTAAAAGCCTGTGCTCCAGCGGCTTCACCTTGAAGGGTGTAGAAAAAGTTTACAATTTGACCTAAGGCAGTTCTAAAATGTTTTGCTGGTTTACTCTCTATCTTTCCTGATACTCCTCCAAATCCAGAAAGAAGCAAGTCACTTAAATCCCATCCAACACAGTAGGGACCTAATACGCCCAAATCATGGATATGTAGGTCGCCTGAAAAGTGTTTTTTAGCAATACTATCAGGGTATATCCGTGTTATCCAATATTTCGCTATTACTGTTGAAGAGAGATAGTTATTTAATCCTTGTAAAGAGTAGCTCATATTGGAATTTTCTTTGACTCTCCAATCCTCAACTTCTAGGTATTGATCAACAAGATCTGAAGAGCTTAGAAGAGCTGCTAGCTCTCGCATATCCTGATGTTGTTTTCTATAAAGAATATACGCTTTAGCTGTTTGTGCTTTACCATTTTCTATTAGACGTTTTTCGACAGTATCTTGAATTTCTTCAACTGTTGGTACACCTTCCTCACCAAAACGATTTTTTAGTACCGCGATTACCTCGTCACTTATGCGTTTTGCTAATTCGCGGTCTCTTCCTCCTACAGCTTTAGCAGCATTCCAAATCGCATTTGTTATGCGTTCTTGATCAAAAGGTTCTAATTTTCCATCACGTTTTCTAACAAATTTCATTTTTTCACCTCAAGTAATAAACGCCTGAAATCATCAGGTTCTTCGAATTGTTTGTAAACTGATGCAAAGCGAATGTAGGCAATGCGATCAATTTTTTTTAAATACTTCATTACTAAATCCCCTATCTCTTGTGAGGTAATTTCATCCGAGTTTTTTAGCATCAATTCTTGTCTCACGAGACTGGCTGACTCGTTAACAAGATCCATTGATACTGGTCTTTTTTCACAAGCTTTCTGAAACCCACGTATTATCTTGTTCAAATCAAAACGTTCAAGTCTTCCATCTTTTTTTCTTACCATGAGTTCGATAGTTTCGATGTATTCATAGGTAGTGAAACGTTTGTTACATTGAATACATTCTTTTCTTCGTCTTGTAGTGTTTCCTGGCGAATCACGTGTTTCCAGAGTTTTAAATTCATTGGAGTTGCAATATGGGCAATTCATAATTTAGCTCACAGATAGGTGGTAGTGTTTATCAATTAGGTATAGACACTAAGCGTAGTGTATTATTTAGTAGTTGTTTACATTTAAATCAAAATCTAATATAGTTAGAATTGCTAAATTGTACAAAAATGAGTGAAGCATAAAATAATAAATTGTTTGATTAACGACCATTTTTAATTGTTAAAACCTATTTTCTTTTATATTGATCTAAATAGCTTATTTCAATGTTTTTTTCTAGATTAAGTAAATATTTGGAGTCGCTCTTTATCGAACTAGTATCAAAAAATATAACAAGTGAAAAGCTTATACCATTAGAACATTTTTAATGTTTTTTATTTTCTTGCATAGGCTTCAACCAAATCTCTAGCTGATAAAATTCCTACAAGTTTATTATTCTTAGTTATTGGCAATCTTCTTATGTTGTTTGAAGTCATTATTGAGGCAGCATTATTAATGCTTGTTCCAAATGATGCAGTTATTAGGGGGGATGAACAGATGTCACCAACTTCCGTTATTAAGGTTCTATTTTTTGCTAGGAACTTTGTAAGAAGATCTCGCTCAGTGAATATTCCAAGGGGTTCATTATTTTTGGTTATAACTACACTTCCTATGTGATTTTTTGCCATCATAATTGCAATTTGATCAACAAGTGTTTTTTCATCGGCAGTAATGACATTCTTAGTCATGAAATAATCAACTTCAAACCAGGCTTTCATGTTTTCCTTAACTTCAGGTAGATTTCCAATCATATCTGAAGCTGTTAGGATTCCTACCATCTTTTCCATATCACAAACCAATAGACGCCTAATCTTTTTTTCAATCATAATTCGAGCTGCTTTTTTCAAGGTGGCAAACGAACAGATTTTAACCACAGGATAGGACATGACAGAATTAACATTTTGATCTCTTATACTTTCACCGCCTCCTATCCAATCTTTCTCTAAATCAACACCCTGGCTGACTGTGTTTAATAGATCTCTTTCAGTTATCATACCTACTGGTGTATCGTACATCATAACAACTAAACTACCAATGCGGTTTTCACCCATAATTTTAGCTGCTTTATACAAAGTTTGATCTGGAGTAATTGTAATTATGTTGCTTGACATTAATTGGTTAATTAGAGGTTTGTTTTCAGAATTATTTGTCATAACAATTATCCCTTCTTAAAATAATATGTTTGATGGAATTTAAATTATAACAAATATGACTTCTTCAAGCAATTTTTAGGTTATAGGCAGAGCACTATTTTTATAGAAGAAAAATAATTCATCAAAAAAGTGGAAGCGTATTTTATTTGACAATTGTTATAGATGATGCAGGAAGTGGAGATTTACTTTTTGGTGTTGTAATTGGTGCGTATAGGGCAGAAACGGGTCAGTTCACTTATGATGTTATTGACGTTAGTTTTTATCAAGAATTATTTTGTGAAAAAAAATATTTGCAAGAAGCTTCATGGATAGTTGCAAGACTACTTAAAAAGTTAAAAATAAAAAACAAAGAAGAAATTCAGGTTTGTCAGGGAAGTATTTTTGATAAAGCGGCAACTGCTCTAGGAAAAAAATATGGAGAAGACTCAATAAACAGAATCAGAGTTATAGGTGAACCGCAAAGACTTGTAGAAACATCATATTTAGATGAACTAAGAAATTTAGGTTATGAGCCTCTGGATGATCGTGAGTCAAAGAGAGCAAAAAGTTTTTTTCATATGATGAGATGGATCAAAGCCAATCCCGAGAGATTACAATTTGCAAAAACTGGTTGGCCCAGATTAAAACGTTATAAGCTATTTA
>LFWW01000049.1 GCA_001273385.1 miscellaneous Crenarchaeota group-6 archaeon AD8-1
GAAAAATTATTTTAAATTTTAGAATTTCCTGACTATTGAAATATTTTTTTAAATAATATGTCAATTTTTGAAATAACTATAATTATAGACTCTCAAAGAACTTTAAATAAGTAGGCTAATTTGGAGAATGTTATTTTGATAAAAAATGAGAAAGCAAATATTAAGAATTTTGCTGATATAAAAGATGCTTTGAAGAAAACGCTCCATGTAATGATTGATTTAGATTTTGATGATGGAAAGCTTGATGAAACAATTAGAAGTTTTTTAAATGCAAAAAAATTTCAAATCAGATTAACCTTAAACCTTAATCCCAATGATGTCATCCTTATTAGGAATCTAACGAAAAGTGAAATTACTGAAGAAGTATTAGAAAATATTAGAAGTTTGAGAAATCGCTTTAATTAAATAATATAGCAAGTTTTTATAAGATAAACTCAAATTTCTTTAAAAGAATGGAAATAATCCAAAAATATTTGTATTTTTTCTTTTTTTATTATGGTTTTAGCGAAAGATTATGGAAAATCGTGGGAATAAGCTATACCTTTAGGAAAGGTTCTTGTTGCAAGCCAACTATTGACCAAAGTTCCATTCATGGTGTATTCATGCAGGTAACCCGAACGGTCTGCAATCCAGAGATTACCAGAAACATCATCAAATGTTGCCCCTGAAGGATTTAACGGGATAAAATTCCAACTAAGCAAAATGTTTCCATATATGTCAATTTGATACAATTTATCATTTCCATAATCAGCTGCCCATAGATTTCTGCCGTCCCATGCCAAGCCTCCACAAGACTTCTGACCACTATAAGAAAATGATCTTTCAGCAATGGTTGGATTACTAGGATCAACTTGATAGATCATAGCATCTCGACTATCAGCAATAAACCATCTTGATCCATTCCAAACTAAACCCTGAGCATTTTCTGAGTAATCTGATATATCCCATCTTGATAACTCAGTACCATTATTAGCATAGAATTTTATTAGTTTGTCAGAATTTATTCCTGGTCCCGAGTCAATAATGTATATGTATTCGTTTCCGTCCTCAATTCTTAATTCGCAACCTCCCATAATAAAACCTGTTCCTGTGTCCCAAGCTAATAGTTCAGGGCCCATAAGATCAGATTTATTCAGTTTATGAATAAAATCATCACTACTAAAAATCCAAATATATTCCTCTATCTTTGGATTAGGATTAAGAAAAACGGTTGCTAAATAAGAAACCTCAGAATTAGAAATTGGTAATAAAGCAACTTGGAAAAAAATCAAAAAAAGAATAAAAGCAAAATAGATTTTATATTTTTTGTTTAGCAACTTCTTTCTCCTCTTCAGAATCCAAAAAAAAATGTCCAAGAAACACTTTGCCTTCCTCAAAAGCCGCCTCTTGGTACCAAAAAGCTTTGCATTTAAAATCATTCTTTTTTGCAACAAGAAAATCGTTTATGAGCATTGATCCAAAAATAATTGAAGCAAAGCCTCCAAATGCACACACATAACGTGAGTACGCGCCCAAAAAATATAGAAAACCGTCAGGTGCTCTCCAAGCAAACAATGCAAGACTTGATGCTAATAAACCTACAGCTAGGGTAATAGCTCCCAATAATAAGCGGATTTTAAGAATTTTTACATTTTTCACTTTTTTTCCTCCAAAAAAGGAATTATATCCTAATCATGGAAGAGGTGTATACTGAAATGTTGTAGTTATCTGTGTTAAATCATCCACTAGATCATAAGAGTAGGTTACTTTTAGGAGATAGTAAATTGTTGTTGAAATATCTTGGTGAATATATCCAGCAGCACTTTGTGATAATCCATCAATTTCAGTAATTGTGTTTGATCCTGAAACTGAATCATATATTATCGCAGATACCCATGCTGCACCATTCCAATAATCTACAGTAATATCAAATTTAGAGAATTTTTCATTATCTACTGGAGAAGTTAACTTTATTTCTACTGCACAATTCTGATCCGCATCAGTTGCAACTTTAAAAGCATAGGTGTTAATGTCAGCTGAGTCTAACATCGGTGCTGAATTAGCTCCTGGAAGATATCTAACCTGATCCATTTCATTAATGTAAATGGTCCAAGAATCAGATAAAGAACCAACGGTGAATTGTTGAACAGGATTAACTGTTACAGAAGCAGAGTAGGTAACAAGTGCGAAAGCGATAGATATCAATGAAAATATGGCTAAAAAGCCTTTTAATCCTAAAATTGGCACTATTTGTCTTATTTTCATTTTGCTTCTATTGAAATTCAGTCCCAGAATATATCAGCCTTATGAATAAACTATCAAGATCCCTAATCCACATTTTCTAACATTCAAAAATTATAATGTGTTAAATCGAGGTGTTTTAGCCCATTTAGGTTTCGTTGTAAACATTTTAAAAATCGCTGACATTACTACAGGTATCCAATGGTATGTGTAAAAAGCAGCACAAAAGATTAATGGAATAATTTGCCATCTAGGATAATCTGCTTTTTCTTTCCATAAACCATATCCATAGATTGGAATAAAAGAAAATCCATTAGCGACAGTGAAAGCCAAAGGAAAATAGTTAGTTACAACAATTATTCCTAACAAACTCATTATTGTAAGAGCCCAACAAAGAAAAACGAGAAAAGGCAATAAAATGTGAACCAAATAAACAGAAATATCAATCTTTTTTCTTAAACTAAAATTCTTTTTCCAAAACTTAGGATTCATAACAAACCATTTAAGATTCTGAAGTGTACCCCAAGCCCATCTTTCTCTCTGGCGAAACATTGTGGATAAGGTTTCCGTTCCCTCTTGATAAACAGACGTAGATTGAATGTAGATATTTTTCCATTTTTCTGTCAACAATCTGACACCCATATCCAAATCTTCTGTTAAGGATTCATGATTCCAGTACTCTCTTTGCTGTTTTATTGCCACAGAATCTAAGGCCGAAACTCTAACAAATTGACCATTACCCCCTAGAGCTACAGCTCCGGAAAAACTAGATCTTGCATATTGTATAACTCTCGCAAAGGCTAAAAATTCAATATCTTGCATTTTTGCTAAAAAAGATTTTTTTGCATTCTTAATTCGAACTAAGGTTTGGACTCCCCCAACAGTTGGATCATTAAACTGGAATGATACTTTCCTTAGAATATTTGATTTAGGAGTAGCATCAGAGTCAAAAACTCCAATTATCCATCTGCTCCTAGGTTTAATTTCTAGACCTCTCCATGCAAGAAGAAAATCTGCAAAACCTATATTCAGGGCTGCACTTTTTCCACGCCCTCCATTATGAGCAGGGATTTGAAGGATCTTCAAATTTGAGTACTGTTTTTGAAACCTCTCTGCTACTTTTTGTGTATTATCAGCTGAACCATCATTAACCACTATTACTTCAAATAGTTCAGATGGATAATCAAGATTCAAAATATTTTTTAATGTTTCACCTAAAACGCCTTCTTCGTTATGAGCTGGAATTATTAAACTAAAAAAATGTGCCATATCATCGCCTTTTATTGGATCCGCTCTAGCAAGTACAACTAACAGAAAAATATTGTAAAGCGTACAACCTATAAAAAAATAAATTGTCAAAAAAGTAGTATCAATCACAAAACCTGGAAAAATAAGACTAAGTCCATAAGTTATACATACAATAATTAATGGTCCAATAAGACTTGTGCCAACTGTAATTGAAAGTCGACCTAAATTTTTGAACCATTCTTTGAGTATTGATAAACCCATTAGATTACACCAAGACTTCTTCAGTTCCCAAGCTAGCTATAGATTGCAAATCAAAAGAATCGCGGGGTAAATTCAAATTTTCTTTTAGCTTCTTTCCTATAACTACGTTCTCGCCAATTTCAACCTTGCCAGAAGCCTTTACATAACCGCCTACTCCAGAATTAGATCCAATTATAACATTGCTTCCAGAGACAACATCCCCCTCAATAAATGTGTTTGTTCCGACCCAAACATCTCCCAAAACCTTAACTTTGCTTAATAGGTGACATTTATCTCCAATCTTTAGCATTCCCTTTATTACTAGAGTATCGGTAACAGTGGTTCCTGATGGTATTTCCATATCGCCAACTACAGCAGTAAGATTTTCTCCTACGAGAAAAATTTCCCCTGTTACAAAAGCTGGAAATTTTAAAGCAGTAATCTCATCAGAATTGTACGCCCTCTTTTTTTGATCTCCAGAAACTTCACCTGATTTCATAAACTTTGATTCTGAATTCCTTGATTTCTCATTAATTTTTTTTTGATCAAAAGCATCAAAAAACACAATTTTTTTAATATCTTCTGAATTAGAAATATTCTCTATATTCGAATTACCAAGAAAAATTTCTGTTTTTTCATTTTCAAATCTATAAGTGACTCTATCTCCACTTATCCCGTCGATTCGTACAGTTACAAATTTGTTTGATTTTATATTATGGAGAGTAAATTCAAAAAAAGGTCGGTACACAATAGAATTCTCTGTTACTTCAAAGACCTCTTTAATAATTTCAGCGAGATCTGGGGGTCTTTTTGCTATCCTTGAACGTACTAGGTTTATTACTTCGTCTGTTGTTATTCGAATTTTTCTAAGACTAAGATTGGTTTTAGGGTCCATAGATAATTGCATATCGTAAGGAGCGAAAGAGAATTTTTTTGGAGATATCTCTCTTCTCATTCTGTCTAATATAAAAAAACTCTTTTTTGAGAGGTGCGCATAATCTTCTCCTACAAGTTTGATAATTTGCTTGGAACTGTTTTCTGTCTTTGAGTTTAATACTTTGAATTTTTTTCCAGCAATGTAAATCTCTTGGGTTGGCTGTTTTATTTCTAAATCAAAATTGTGTTTCCTGCAATAGTCTAAAGAATATTTTCCACCAACAATTATGTAGGGTTCATAATATTTTTCGGAATTAACAATTTTAACGTCTTTATTGTTGGGTTTAAGAAAACCAAGTTTGGAATAGAAATTTCTCTTTAATTCATCTATTTGGAGTCTTATCGTATTGAAGTCAAGGCGAGTCTTTAAAACCACAACCCTGGGTTCAACTACTTTTTGCGGCAAGACTTCTATTTCGTACATTGAACTCAGTCAACCATGGTTTTTTTCCTTTCACATGACTTCCTTCTAGATAAGACTCCAAATTCTTTTTTTATTTAGATATGAGTCTAATTGTGTATATGCAATAAACAAACTAGGCAAATTATGGAAAAATAAAAAGCATATAGATGCTTTTTTAATGTCGAATCCATCTTCTATACTTCAACAGGTGCAGATTTTGCTGCTTTTTGTGACTTCTTTTCGTCTTCACCTGTTTCTAGTGCCTTATTTCCATGTGGGAAAGTTGGTACTGTATATACTTCAGTCACTCCAGATATTTCTTTTACTTTCTTTTGAACAAATTCAAGTGCTTGTGTGCTATCCTCAGCATTAATCCATACTCCTACGTCCCAAGCTCCAAAAATATTCATAGTGTAACATAGATCCACTCCGCTAACAGGCTTATTGCTTATTTTTCTCAAGTCTCCTAAAGTATCCATTATTTTTCCTGGATTCAATCTCATCAAAATCAAATATTCGCTCATTTTTTCTGTTTACCTCCTTTTATTTATATTAGGATTCGTATGTTTGGATTTCAATCATGTTTCAAGAGACTTAACCTTTATGAATCACCAATATGGATCATCAATCAAATTCAGCTTTAATATTAACAAATAATTCGAATAAAAGCGACAAAAATGATAAATAAAAATATGAATTATTTCTCTAAATCAAATAGAGCTTAGGATACTAAATTATAAATATTGGAATTATTTAAGACGATACCATTTTTTAATCTCTTTGACACTCTTGTTCGATTTATGGACTTTAGAGAGCATACACTCTAAGGATTTTGAACATTCAATGCAAGAAGATGGTATTGTTTCTCCTTTATCCCGCTCAGAGAGATAACCTAAATAAAAACTGCAACCACTACTAGACTTTAATTCTGTTCCTTCTTTCTTATCTTTCTCAATTATTCTTAAATATGGATTTTTTGGAACATTAGCATCATTAATTATTTCTATATTTTCTTTTTTTACATTTTTGACTTCAGTCAAATTTATATCTCTAATCCAATTAACCCCAGATTGAGATTTAATATCATTTGATCTTTGGGTTTTTAGGTTTAGTGTTTCTTTTTCTGTTTTTAGTTTTTTTAGTTCTGATTCAAGTTCGGTGATTTTTTTGGTGTCTTGTATGCTTTTGTCAACGAGTTCGTTTTGGAGTTTTGTTCTTGTTTCTATTTCTTGATTGATTTGGTTTTCTGTTTTGGCTTGTTTTTCTATTGCTTCATTTTTTTGTTTGAGTGCTTTTTCTTTTTGTTCTTTTAGTTTTTTGATCTGTTCTTTTAATTCATCTAAGCTTTGGTCTAGGTTTTTAGCGTAAATGTCATTTTCAGAAAGTTTTTTCTCTAATTCTTCAATTTTTTGGGTTTTTAGGTTTAGTGTTTCTTTTTCTGTTTTTAGTTTTTTTAGTTCTGATTCAAGTTCGGTGATTTTTTTGGTGTCTTGTATGCTTTTGGAGATCTGAGATAGCTCTTTATACTTTAGTCCTAATTTGCTATTTGCGAGACTAAGTTGGTGTTTCGTACTATGAAGCTTATTTTCCATATCTCCAAATTTCTTATTTAAATTACAATTTTTAATTTTTAATTCTTTAATTTCTTTTAGATTGTTTTTTATCTTTATATTTAATTCTTCAATCTCTTTTGTTAGTTTATCTTTAATAGACTGAAAATCTCCTGGAAAGAATTCTTCATCACTACTAATCTCCTCTATTACTGGCTGAGAGGTGACTCCTTCCATTTCAACCAAGGATTGACATTTAGGACAAATATAATATTTTAAAATTTTAGGGTGAGAAAAATTAGTTTTACAATTAGGATTTGAACAGCAATAGCTCTCAATTTTCTTATTGAACTCGATTTTCTGCACCATCAAAGGATGCCTTCAATAGCTAAAAACAGTGAAAATTTGTATTTAGAGCTTATTCAATTCAACTAAGTATTAATCATTCATTTTTTGTTGTTGTTTAGGGTTGATAAAAAAATTATTATTCTTTGGTTTTTTTTAAAAAATAATCATAGTTTTTTGATTAATTCTTAAATTTACCCACTGCATAATATTACTTGGAAGGACTGTTCATTGGAAAAAGGAAAAAGCTTGGATAAAGAATTCCCAAGTATAATGGATAGTGCATATAAACAGTATAAACGCGATCTTTTGCGTTATAAGAAAGCAAATGAAATAATGACACAAGAAGTTTTTACCATAACACCTGAAGCATCAATGTACCAAGCCACCAAAATTATGGGTGAAAAACACATAGGAAGCCTAATTGTTATGAAATATGAAGCTCCCGTAGGGATAGTGACTGAAAGAGACCTACTTACTAGGGTTTTGGCAATAGGGAAAAACCTGAAAAAAGAAAAAGTAAAGAACATAATGTCCTACCCGTTAATCTCGATTGGTGTAACGACTAAGATTAAAGATGCAGCAAAAACCATGATTAATAAAAAAAGCAGACTCGTTGTTTTTGATGCTGGAAAATTGGTAGGCATTATCACAGCTTCAGATCTTATTAGAAGTTTACCTGAAATTCCTGAAACTGAAGCAATAGTGGACCATTTCATGACTAAAGAAGTTATCACTATGGACGAGAAAACTCCCATAAATATAATAGCTCAAATTATGGGTGAGCAACGAATAGGTAGTGTCATAATAACCAAGAAAAAAAATCCTGTGGGAATTTTTACAGAACGTGACCTATTAACAACTTTGCTTTCGAATGATAAGTTATTAAACTCACCAGTAGGTGAGAAAGCTTCATCCCCTATAATAACTCAACCTCAAGGAATAAGCATTCACAAAGCAGCCATCACGATGACCTTAAAACATATACGAAGACTACCCATAGTAAAAAAAGAACAAATTATAGGAATCATCACAGCAAGAGATCTTGTTGAAGCCTACGCAAAATAACATCTCTTTTTTTAATTATACAAGTTTTTAATAAATAATCTATTCTAATTCCTAATAGACCATATTAAGAAGTTTATCTAATATCTCTATTCACCAAATAATTTGGAAATCATCAAACTCTCCTGTGAATTTTAATAAAATAACTTCGGTTTTTTCAACTCTTGCGCCAGTTGGACCCAACTTGCAAAAATCAGTCAAAATTCTCACATCTTTTTCTTCTCCTTCAAAGACAGCTTCAACTCTACCATCTGAAAGATTCTTAATCCAACCAGTTATGTTATGTTCATGAGCTTTTCTTTGGGTCTGTGATCTGAAGAAAACTCCTTGAACTCTTCCGCTAATATAGACATGAGCACTGACCTTCAAATATAATCCCTTAATATTAAGCTAAATCTTTAATCTCTCAACAGTTTTAGTTGCCCAATCCGGATCCTTGAATAATTGTCTCCCAACAGCAATCAAATCTACTTTTTCTTCTTCTATTAACCTGTTAGCAAATTCCGGCTCTTTTATTCCTCCAACTCCAATAATAGGTACATTAACTGCTTTTCTGATTTGCTGTGCTTGAGAAACAAAATATCCTTGGATACCTTGGAGTATGTCTGGTCTGCTACCACATATGCCTCCTGAAACATCAATTAAATTCACTCCAGCATTTTCAAGTTTGATAGCAAAAATCTGAGATTCCCAAATCTTGGTTCCTCTAGGATCAAGATCATCTGAACCTAATCGATAAAGCAAGAGTTTATTTCTAATCTTTTTTTTAACCTCTCGAACCACTTCAAGTGGAAATCTAAGTCGATTCTCTAAACAACCTCCATATTGGTCAGATCGTTTATTAGTTATAGGAGAATAAAACTGGTTTAGTAGAAAACCATGTGCTCCATGAATCTCAATTCCATTAAAACCAGCCTTAATGCCCCATTCAGCTGCTTTTGCAAATCTTTGTATTATTACTTTTATTTCATCACTTTCGAGTTCATGAGATTGATTATTAGGAGAAGAACTAACTTTTTTTATTCCTGTAACATCACTCATAGCTCTATTTCCAGCATGACTAATTTGCAGGATCACTGGAGTACCCATATTTTGAATCCTTCTCGAAAGCTTTTTTAAACCAGAAATTAAGCTCTCATTGTATGCTCCCAGTTGTCTTTCACTTAATTTGCCCTCAATGGCAACATAACTATGTTCAATAATTAAAAGACCCAAATTTTTACAACGATCAATATAATGATCTACGAGCTTTTCTGTTACTTCTCCTTTTTTTGTTGCAAATCCAGTATACATTGGAGGCATAACAATGCGATTTTTTAGTGTTATATCCCCTACTTTCAAAGAATCTAATAATCGCACCAAAACATTTCCCTTCTTAACTCCTAATTCTTAAATAGTAACTTCATAAATGTGAAATTTTTTTCTTTTTCTACCTTTTCCAAGTGTGCAACCTAAATTAAATATTTGTATAATATATTAGTCTATAATGATTTGTAAATTTCCACGAGATATAATAAAAATATTTAGCTCTTTAAAACCATGATTGATTAAGCAAATAAAATATAAATCGAAAATTAGTAAAATCGTTTAAATTCGACAGAAAGGAAGAAGATAAAAAAATGGCAGAAGTCCTTCTAACTGCTGATCGAACATTAATGAGCGATTACCACAATAATATTTTTTTAGGGTTTGGTACTTGTGCTCCTAAAAATATTATACCAGAATGGCTGTATAGCTTTCTTTTTTTCCCACGTATAAGATCAAATAATGGTGTACCTTTGGCAGCTCCTTATGGTTTAAGAAAAGTTGAAGCACAACTCTTAAAGGAAGAATTTAATGTTAAAACAGTTACCCCAAATAGCATACATAGACACATTAAATCTGCTAAAATTTTAGGCATACATACAATGGATCCTTTTGGGCTAGGTCCGGCTTCTAGTACTCTTTCAGCAATCTTCAAAAAAAAGCCGTATTTGGCAAGGCATTTCCAGGAATTAATAGATAATCCTGTAATTAAACAAGCACAAAAAAGAGGTTTAAAAATTGTAATTGGTGGTCCAGGAGCTTGGCAGTTCCATTATAGAAAAGATTTTGTTGAGAGGCAAGGAATAGATTGTATAATTGAAGGAGAAGCAGAAAATATTCTTGGAAAAATTTTCCGGGCTCTTTTTAATGGAAATTCCGTTCCAATATTCTATCAAACTCCCATTAAGGAAACTCCCACATTAGATGAGATACCCGATATTGTAAGTCCTTCAATCGATGGTTTGGTTGAAATAGGTCGGGGATGTTGTAGGGGTTGTGAATTTTGTAATGTAACAATAAGACCATTAAGGTGGAATTCTCTAAATAAGATTCGTCGAGAAGTCGATCTCAATCTTTCTTTAAATAAAGCAAATAATTGTTGTTTGCACGCTGAAGATGTGATGCTTTATGGTTCTCGTAATACTACTCCGGACGGAAAAAAGTTAGTAAAACTTCATGAACTTGTAGTTGCTGAAAGAAAAGTAGACTTAAGTTGGAGTCACTGTTCCATAGCAGCTATTGCAGCTAAACCAAAGCTCCTTTCAAAAATTTCCGAGATGGTTCTCCAAAACCAGGCTTGGTGGGGGGCTGAAGTTGGTATTGAAACAGGTTCTCCAGAAATTGTAAAAAAAAGGATGCCAGCCAAAGCTCATCCATTTAAAGCAGAGGATTGGCCTCAAATCGTTCATGAAGCTATGGGATTGATGCATGACAATAATTTAGTTCCAGCCTGCACATTAATATTAGGTTTGCCTCAAGAAACAGAAGATGATATTTTAAAAACAATGGAATTGATTGATAATCTGAAAGAATTTAGAAGTCTTATTGTGCCTCTGTTTTTTGTTCCTTTGGGACAACTTAGCAGAGAAGATTGGTTTAAAAGTACTAACTTGAGTGACCTTCATAAACAACTGATGTTTCAATGTGTTGAACATGATTTTTATTGGGCTGATCGTTTAATTGACTCCTTATATAAAAATAAATGGCAACGACGACTTTTAAAACCATTCTATAAAGCATTTGTAGCTATAGCAAAAAGCAAAGTTAGACAAATAGAATGATTATCTTTATAAAAATTTTTTTCAAATAAAGATTTATTGAATAATCTGCCAACTAAGCAAGTTTTGCAAAAAAACGATAGTCAGAAACGATAAGATATCTGAAACTTAATCTTTATTTTATTGGGAAGAATTTTATATTAAATCTCAAGTGTGAAAATAAAAAACGCACTATAGGGAAAAGATCCCTTTCTAGCGACTATAAAGACCAATAAGCTCTCCTTTTGCAATAATATGGTTACTCATTGCTTTTTCAACCTCTTTTTTTCTAGAATGAACATGAATCGAAAGTTTTTTATCTAAGGCATAGATCTTGAAAAAATATCTATGAACTCCATAGGGTGGACAAGGGCCTCTATAGGAATGTTTTCCAAAATCGTTTATCCCTTCAATTCCTGGAATAGTGTTTTCCTCTATCTTGTTTTTTATGGGTATATTCCATACATTCCAATGTTCCCAAGTTCCCCTGGGTGCATCTGGATCATCAACGATCAAAACAAGACTTTTGGCTTCTTTAGGTATTCCTTTGATTTCAAGAGGCGGATTAATATCATCACCATCACAAGTATATCTTTTGGGTATTTTGCTATTGTTGTCGAAGGCTTGACTAGTGATTAAGAGAGTAATCATAATAATCTCAAATAAATTAATTAGAAAGCTACCTAAAATATTTTAAAAATTAAGAATTCCTTTTTAATAGAATCACCTTAAATTCATCTGATTTGTAAGGATTTAAATTCAAAACAAAAGGAATTCCACCATACAAACTTGTAGAATTAACAGTCACTATTCGATTTTCATGTTCAAAAAATGGTCCATTTCTCGCTTTTCTCGGCTCATGACTACGAATAATTTTCAAAACTCCTAATTTTTCACAAACTTTCTTAGTTATATTCATTCCAAATTCGACACCAACACCTCCACGCTTTAAATTAACTCTTTCTCCAACCCCATTAAAAGGATCAGACCACAAAATATCCAATTCAATAGCTCTAGACGGATTTATCAGTTTATCAGCATTATCTATTTTATCTGAAATTCCACCGTGAACAAAAAGAAATCGATTCTTAATTATAACAGCTAAGTACAAATGTTCTATGAATTCTTTGAACTCTTTTTCTTTCAACCTCCTCATAAAGCCTGCAAGGCCAGAAATTTGGCTCCCCTTTTCTACTATAATCTTCATGGTTTCCCTTTAATAAAAAAATGTTTTTCGGAAATTTTCTGGAAAGTCCATCAATCGTTTCAATAACCTCTAATCCAAAATAACCGCGATCAGCATAATCTCCCAAGAAAATTAATCCATCCCTATTTGGATCAATAACTTTAAGCAATAAATCCAAAGCTATTTTATCACCATGCAAATCTCCAACCACGATCAATCTTCTAAAAATAGACACTTGTTTTTTATCTAAAAAAATAAGTTGAGAAGACAAAAATAATCATCTCCATGCTATACTTCTTATTATTTATCAAAATAAAGATTCTAAATTTTTTTTCTTCTAATCAAATTTTTTTTCTTCTAATCCCAAAATATAACATAGCCTATCTTTATGAAAAAAGAATTAAATTCTTATCTGTAAAGCGACGATCAAATAATGATTTAAAGAATAATTATGCTTTAAATTAGATTTTCCAATAATGCAAGTTCGATTATAACTTTCTCAGTTTCGTCATCAACTTCTTTAGTTATTAATTTTTTTTTATGCCTTAGTAGTTCAAGATCTTGCACTGAAAAGCTAGGTAATATGCACATACTTTCTTTTTTCTTGCTATCTGCTATTAGGTTTTATGAATCACAAATACTGAAAAATAGAATAAATTGATTTCAAATATAATATTTTGATGAAAATTTTTTTGATTTAATTATTTCTTTTGGGATTGGCCTAATTATCTAAAATTAATGTTTTTTATATTTTGGAAAAAAATAACTTTATTAAGAAACTTAACAATGTTATTAATTGTTTTTTATAGAAATGATTGGAAGAAATTTGGATATGAGGCGAGCTTTGGTATTATTTAATATTGAATCTGGAGCAGAAAATCGAGTTCTTAAAGCTGTAAAAAAGGTTGACGGTGTCGAAGAAGCTTACATTTCATATGGAGTATATGACCTAGCTGTAAAAATTAGAGCTGATTCTATGGATGATCTCAAAGATGTAATTAGCAACCATCTTAGGCAAATAAAGCAGGTTAGATCAACATTAACTCTTATTCTAATTGAAGAATAACTCTTTTCCTTCTCTTTTTTTGCTTTAAATAAATAAGTTATCTCTTGAGGATCGTCTGATTATTACTAAAAGAGTTGTACCAGTCTTAGCAAATTTTTTTTTAAAGAGTAATCTAATAAATCAAATAAGGTGATGAGAACCTGAAATTAATCATTGCAGCCCATCAGATGTCTTTTTCTTCAGACAAAAATAAAAATTTAGGCAAAATATTCAAATCCTTGGAAAAGATAGAAGCACAACTTCATGTGTTCCCTGAATACTCAATGGGACTGCCCAGAGAGGGATTAACAGAAGCTTATATAAAACAAAATGCCGAGCCTTTACAGGGAAACTTTATTTTTCAGATACTTGAAAAAACTCGTAAACTAAAAACGGCAGCAGTGTTTACGACTTTTCTAAAAGAAAATCAGAAAATATTCAATACTGCAGTATTTGTACAAGAAGGGCAAGTAAAAGCATTATATAAAAAAATCCATCTTTTTGATGCATTAGGCCATAAAGAATCCGACTTATTCTCAGCTGGTGAGAAAATCTCCATAGCTAAGATCAAAGGATTTATAGTTGGATTAGCTATTTGTTTTGATCTTCGATTTCCAGAGCTTTTTAGAGCAATGGCATATAAGGGTGTGAATCTATTTGTTGTGCCTTCAGCTTGGTATGTCGGGAAATATAAAAAAGCGCAATGGCAAACCCTTACCACAGCAAGAGCTCATGAAAATAATGCTTACTTGGTTGCAGTGAACCAGACGTTGCCTATTTTTATAGGAAATAGTATGATAACTTCACCTAACGCAACAATAATAAAACAAGCAAAAACTAAGCACACAACTCTTTTAGTTGAAATAGATAATGAAGCTGTTATAGAATCAAAAAAAAGAATCCCCACAATAAAACTTTCCAAACCAAAGCTCTATAAAGATCTATAAAATCTAAATTTATTATTTTTATATAAGGATATTTCAATTCCCAGTTTCTTTAAAAAATAATTTTTAGTCCTTCCAATCGATTTAGATAGTATATATGTCGAACAAATCAATAAAAACAGCTAATAATCTCAAAATTAAAAAAATTGAAGATCTGAGGAAAAATAATAATGAGAAGAACCAACTATTTAATACTTCTATGCATCCTAACCTCAGTTCTTTTATGGCTTTTCGCAGATGAACAACCTTTCGATCTTCTAGCTTTTAATACAGAAAATCTGCTTAAAGGACGAATCTGGACTTTAATTACATCATTATTCATTCACAGTGATCCAGCACACCTAATTGGTAATATGATATTTTTCTATATTTTTGGAAATACAATCGAAAAAGAACTTAGCCATAAATGGGTTACGATTCCCTTCTTTATAGGTGGAGTGACAACCTTTCTTTTGAGCACTCAATTCTATGATCCATCAACATATTTGGTTGGAGCTTCAGCAGCAATCTTTACTCTTACCGCAATAGTTATGCTGCTAAAGCCTTTAAAATTCTCTTTCTATTTCCTCATGCCACTTGGATTAGTAGCAATAATCTATTTCATTTATAATCTAATAGCAATAAATCTTGGATCACAAGGCAATATTTCCTATATAGGTCATATTATTGGCTTTCTAACAGGAATTCCTTTTGGAGTAGCAAGTAACAAAGAATGGCATAAAAATCTTTTAATAACGACAGCTCTATTAGGAATTTACCTTTTTATAATTTGGTTTTTACTTCCGTTAATTTTGAATCTAATATAAAAAATCTCTTTATTATAAATATAAAAAAATTAAGCTCCTCTTTTTCAAAATGAGAGGACTTTTTGGCTTTCCATAACCCACTTTGCTAAATCTCCTAATGTGGTACCTATCATTGCACCTTCAATAAGTTCACTTTGATTTAATCCTCTAGCCCCAATGCAAGTTCGGCATACAACAACCTTAACTCCTTTCTTTATAAGATCAATTAACATATTCTCCAAATTGTAATATTCTTTAGGAGGTTTTTGTCCTTTTTTGGCAGTTGATACAGCATCTCCAGTTAAAAAAATATTAACTTTCATTGCTATTGAAGCAGAAATTAACGCTCGTGAAAGCCTAAAAGCATTATATACTCTTTCATCTCCATAGGGAGCACTTTGAATAATAATAGTTATCGTCTGCAATTAAGTTATTTCTCCAATATAGGATAATAAAAAATTTAAAGTTGAAAAACTTTTTTGCTTCAAACCTTTTAAAAAACGATCTAATTTTCTTATTATTTAATATAATTAAAATGCTTAACTAAACCAAAGTCTTTATTGAAAGAAAACTTAACTGAAGAGTAGCAATAATATTTTCTAATCTACAATTGGTGTTTTATAAATTATTAGTATTGAATTAAAAAATTAATTTAGCATAGAAAATTTACAATTTCTTAATATAATTCTTATTAGAACAGATTCCATCTTTACCTTCTATCATTATTAAAGAAGTGGGATGATCCGATCTGAGAGATAAAAGTGACATTTTAGTAATTGGAGCTGGTGTTGTTGGTGGTGCCATTGCAAGAGAATTGTCAAAGTACAAAGTTAAGATTATACTAATTGAGAAGGAAAATGATGTAAGTTATGGTGTAAGTAAAGCCAACAGCGGAGTACTCCATACGGGTCTCTACTATCCCCCGGGCAGTTTAAAAGCAAAGTTATGTGTTGAAGGGAGGCTGATGTTTCCAAAATTAGCAACTCAACTTAATGTTCCCTATAAACTCTGTGGAAAACATGTTATTGCGCGAACAGAGGATGAATGTAAAGACTTGGAGAATTTAAAAAATGTGGGTGAAAACAATGGAGTAAAAGGGTTAAAAATAATTTCCGGGGAGGAATTAAAGAAGCAAGAACCAAATATAGATGCTATTTCAGCTTTATATTCACCTGTTGCTGGAATTATCCCTCCTTATCTTTTTACTATTGCTTCAGCTGAGAATGCTCTGGAAAACGGAGTTAAAATTCTTGTAAACACCAAAGTGCTAGATATTAAAGAAGTGGATAGTGGTTATAAATTAAAAACCACAAAAGGAGTTTTTCATAGTACGATTATTGTTAACAGCGCAGGTCTATATGCAGACAGAATCTCAGCTATGATAGGTTTAGATAAATACAAACTCTATCCCTGTAGAGGTGAGTATCTTCTCCTTGACAAGAATTGTAGTAGCCTAATTAATAGTATGATCTATCCTGTACCGCCCAAGGTTGCAGGAGTTCTTGGAGTCCATCTTACACCCACTTTAGAAGGTAATATATTGATTGGGCCTACAGCTGAATTTATTCGCAATCGAGAAGCTCCAGCAACAACAAAAGAGAAAATTAAACAACTTATAGACGGTGCAAAACAATTGCTTCCAAAAATTCCCTTAAACCAAATTATTTATGCATTCTCAGGAGTAAGATCCAAAATTACTCCACCAGAAGAGAAAGATTCTCGCGATTTTATAATCCAAGAAGACCTTAGAAACTTTTTTAATTTAATTGGAATCGAATCACCCGGATTGACATCTGCTCCAGCTATCGCAAAAATGGTTGTTCAAATGATTGAACAAAATATAGATTTGACAGAAAAA
>LFWW01000016.1 GCA_001273385.1 miscellaneous Crenarchaeota group-6 archaeon AD8-1
CAGCTAGACAAATCAAAATTCCCAAAACGGATGATATTTTTTTATATGTTTTCATGTTTGTCCAACTCTATTTAACTATATATAACATTTTATTAATTTTATCTAACATAAAGTTATATATTTCTAACTATTAAACGTTTTGGCACTTGTTTGCTCTCTTTCAGATTTGGAAAAAGTACCTCCATTCATCTAATCTCTTGTGGAAGGTGGGATAAACCATCACACACCCCCAAAAAATATGTGCCGCTAACAAGGTTAAAGCTTCAGGTCAAGATCTGGTTGAGGACTGTTCTATACGTTATCATTTTTCTTCACTCGTTTAGCATAATTCCCAATTTTTATGGAATAAGTACAAATTTAATTCCTAATTTTTCCTTCAATTTGTAAGAAAAAAGGGAAAATATTGCGGGAGATATCTCCATTGGGGTAAGGATTCAAATCCCAGCGACCCCAATGCAAATATCCGAAAACTCTACTAAACTTCTTAGGCAAGAACAATCATAGAAACATAATAAGGCATGCAAAATGGAAAGGCCAAGTTATATTTTATTGCTATAGTTCTGATTTCGATTATCCTTGCAGCCTCATTTGTGATATATAAATTGGATTTGATGAGACCAAGCACTCCTTCAGCTGTTATTTGGCAGAATCAAATCGAGCACTCAGCAACTTTCATAGCAGTTGATGATGGAAAAGTGTTTATAACAGCTGATACGGGCAATATCCGATGCTTTGATAGTCAAACCGGAGAGGACCTTTGGAATGCCAGTATAGGAGGATATGTTGCACATATTAAACGTAATCACCGAATAGCAATAATAGAAAATCTAGTTTATGTTGCCTATGAGAACGCGAGAGTAAGTTGTTTTGATAAGAATAATGGAACACTTCTATGGACCATCAAACAATTACACTGGAACCCTATCCAACCTTAACCTATCTAATGGTAATGTGAACTGGATCAAATACTTAGAGAACGAAAATGCAACTTTTGGTAACTTTATGTGGTACTGTAAGTTTAGCCTTCAACAATGAAACCGATAAGATTTTGTTGACTAAAAACAATGGTCTTTGGATTTTTGAGGCATCAACAGGTGAATTGGTTCAAAGTCAACAGTTTGAACACTATGTTTTGCCCCCCGTCTTTCAGGGTAATGAAACGTTCGTTGCAGCAGATCTTTGGATTTTTTCCATAACAAATCAAGAATAAAAAAAAGAGATATTTTTGCGGAGAATATCCAAAGGACCAAGTATTAAAATTCCATCAGCCCCAAAATTAAAAAATTTTTGCAAAACAAGGATGAATTGTAATTTATTTTAATAAATTAAGCTTAAAATAAAAAAAATAGGAAGTTGATTTAATACTTTAATTTAAAATCCACTACCGTCTGGAATGCCATCTCCAGAATTGGGAGCTGGTCCAAAACCAGGATTTTCAGGTCTAATAAATTGATTTCCGTCTGGAATACCATCTCCAGAATCAGGTGCTGGTCCTGGACTGACTTCCGCTGCTACAATCCCACAAATTATGCCGGCAAACACTAAGAGAAGTAAAGCAGTACCCACAATTTTTTTCGTATTTATCCCTCCAATTTTTACTATTCGAAATATTATTTTTTATTTGATTTAAGGGACATTATGGAAAATCCGTTTCAAAAATTGAAAACCCCTAAAACTTTAAAAAAAAGGAATGCAAGTAGAAGCTACATTATCCATAACTAATTCGATGCTGACAATAATTTGAGTATTGTTACAAATCATCTAACAAGATTGATGCGGTTGATCGCTGTTTTATTGAAGTATTATCGTTTAGTTCTTGTTAGTTGCCAATAAACTAATTTAGTATAATAAACAAGAAAGAATTGTGAGTTGAGTTGAATGGAGTTGCCTTATATCGTTTTTTCACATAACGAGATTTCGGATTTTGATAAATCTATTAATAAAGAATGGTTAATTACAAATGGATTAGGAGGTTACTCATCCTCAACTATATTAGGTATCAATACCCGCAAGTATCATGCGCTATTGGTTGCTGCTTTTTATCCGCCAAGAGAACGCAGAGTTACCTTATCAAAGCTAGATGAAGATTTAATATTAGACGGCAAAATATTCAGACTTGGTGCAAATGATTTTTCTCACGGCCTCTATCCACAGGGCTATTCTTTTCTTAAAGAATTTAAAATTTCACCATTTCCCACATATGTCTACAAAAAAAACAAAGTTGTGTTAAAAAAAACAATTTTGTTGCCCTATGAAAAGAATGCTGTGGTGGCATTTTATGATGTTACAAATAAAGCTAATAGTGTTTGTTCTGTCAAAATTTACCCTTTAATAGCTTATAGAAATCACCATAATGTCATTAATAGGAAAGTAAATCCCGTTTGGTTAAATCAAAAGAATAAGGAAAAAGAATTTCAATTAGCTTTCAACAATCCGATGGCCACAATTATTGCCCGAGCAATTAATGGTAAGTTTATTAAAAAACCCGTTTGGGTCGAAGGACTCTTTTATCGAAAAGAAGAAGAACGTGGTGAATCAAGCTTTGATCAAGGTTACCAGCCAGGCTTTTTTGATTTTCATGTGTCTAAAAACAGCAATCTCAAATTTGCAGTAATCTCTAGTGCAGCTACTAATAAAGAAAAAGCAAAGGAATTTCTACAAGAGGTTGGTTCAAACATAACTTGCGTTGAAAATTTATTTAACCAAGAGGTTAATAGTAGACTTAACCGACTTGAAAATTTTTACTATTCCAAGAATATGACTATGAATGATGATCTGAACTGGATTTTGCTAGCTGCCAATGATTTTATTGCAAAAGGATTTGATGATAGAAGGTTTATCCTTGCTGGTTTTCATTGGTTTGGTTCTTGGGGAAGAGATACATTTGTCTCCTTGCCTGGACTGATGCTAATCACTAATAGGTTTACGGAAGCAAGAAAAGTAATTCTTGAGTACGCTAACTATTGCAGTCAGGGCATCATACCTAACCTTATTAATGACAAAACAGGCGAGTTAATGTTTAACACTGTTGATGGTACCTTGTGGTTTATTAATACGATATTGCAGTATCTCAAAAACACGGCTGATTTTGCTTTTATTAAAAATCACCTTTGGCAAACTTTAAAAGATATTATTGAAAATCACAAAAAAGGCACAATAAAAGGCATATATGTTGACAATGATGGTTTACTTTCTCATGGGCCTCAACTTACTTGGATGGACGCTATAGTTGATGGTGCTCCGTTCACACCCCGTGCTGGCAAAGCAGTAGAAATTCAAGCCTTATGGTATAATGCATTATGTACCCTTCAACTTCTCGCTCGCATTTTTGGTGAAAAAAGACTTTCAGATGAATATTTCGAATTGTCTGAAAAAGCCAAGACCAGTTTTAATAAAAAATTTTGGAATAGTAACCAAAATTGTTTGTTTGATGTCGTTGAAGAATCTGGATCTGATTCATCACTTAGACCCAATCAGTTAATTGCAGGAGCTTTAGATTTTAGAATAATTGATGAAGAGAAAGCAAAACAGGTTGTTGATTTGGTTCAAAAGGAGCTTTTAACTCCTGTTGGTTTGAGGAGTCTATCGCCTAAAGATCCAAGATACAAGAGCTTATACAGTGGAGACAGAAAACATAGAGATCAGGCGTATCATAATGGCACCGTTTGGCCCTGGCTGCTGGGACCTTTCATCACAATCTATCTTAAAACAAAAGGTTACACACTAAGCAGTAGACAGTATATTTCTGAGAAAATTATTAAACCCTTTTTTACACTCCAAGTACGCCAAGGAGGATTAGGTACGATAAGTGAAATCTATGATGCAGATCTGCCTTATACTCCTCGAGGTTGCATGGCTCAGGCTTGGAGTGTTGCTGAACCCTTAAGAGCTTATGTGGAGGATGTATGTCTTGTTAGACCAAGATTTGAAAGCCAGATTCTTTCGAAACTCAATTTTCCGAAGTGAAGAAATAGTTGAAAAATTAATTAGCAAACAATCAAAATAGTATTCTATTATTATCCATGTCTTATTTTTTCGATTCTTGCAGAGAATATATAACTTGAGATTTTTTTGAAGTTTTGAAAAAAATCTATAATGTTAGTTATAGGCCGTATCTACATGGCAAAAAATTAACATGATGGAGATTTGTTCTTTTAAGTGAATGAATTTAATTGCTAAAGGCTCTTATCCTTTGCTTTTCATGCACTTGCTATTAATGTATTTCTATGATTAAATATTGGAGAATCCTAAGCATAGAGAATTCTTTACAAAATTATAGGTTTTATTAATATTGGATTACCCATAGAAAAATTTTTACATATTTAATAATATTAAAAATAAGAGAGGACCTTATGTGATTATTCCAACATTAGAGTTGGGTTTTTGGAATGCTTGGATTCTAGCTCTTCCTATGATGATAATAATGTTATCTGATATGAGAGTAACAAGTATTAGGGAATCGGGAAAAGGGGACACTTTTCAATTGACTAGAAAAGAAAATTTAATCTCTTTCGCTAGCCTAATAATTATGTTTTTTTGTTTTATTTATCCAATTTTTTTACCTTTGTATCTTCGAACAGTTTGGCTTTATAGTGGTCTTATTGTATTCTTGTTTGGATTAATTTTTGCCATTATTGCAGTTCGAGATTTTGCTACTAGCCCAAAAAACAAAGTCATTACTCAGGGTCTTTATGGTTTTTCAAGAAATCCCGTTTATATTGGCTTGATCCTAATGCAAACAGGTATCAGTATCGCTTGTATTTCTTGGTTATACTTTATTTTGACCATTATTTTGCTTATTTTATTAAATTCTATGATAAGTTCTGAGGAAAGGGTTTGTCTTTATTTGTATGGGGAAAACTATCAAAGATACTTGAGTCATACTCCTAGATGGATAGGACTTACCAAATTAAAGTAAAAGGAACAATAAAGACAGCTTATAGCAGAAAAGCAATCTTGATTGCTACAACATTAATAGCATTTTCGCTGTGGCTAACAAGGATGGCTCTTTTACTGTGAATTTTGGAGGTTTTGTGGATGCTTGATTAATTGTTTGACTATTATGAAATGTTGGAATTATGTTGTTAGGTATTAACGACCTCGCAGAATGTTGTTTGAAAGCAAATATAAGTTTCCAAAACCAAAACCAGTTTAATCAAATATTGGGATTAGTCTTTAGATAACTTGTAATGTATTATGATGGAGTCTAAAAGTTGGGGGATATCAATTTAGATTTCATTTTTTTCCTTGTTATTTGCTAGATCGAATATTTCAGTCTATTATTGGTGTAAAATAATCTAGTTTTGCCTTAGAGACTGATGTATCAGTTTATACTTGTTGTTACTCCGCAATCTAGAGTTAATATTTTATATTTAAATCATCCAAACCTTCGGATTTGGAGGGTGATAAAATACTAGATATAACCTCTATTTCTATAGTTATTGCTGCAACCAGTGTAGTTGTAGCTGTTATATTTGCTATTTTGGAATTGAGAACTGCAGCTAAGCAAAGAAAATCACAAGTATTAATGAACCTTTACTCGCGTTTTGGAAGCTCGGATTTTGCTGATGCCTTAGAAAGAATCAGGACCTGTGAATATGAGGATTATAATGATTATCTTAAGAAATATGGAGTTTCAGATCTATATTTGGTTGGTTCAGTTTTTGAAGGATTGGGCTTTCTTATGCATAGAGAACTAGTGGATAAGGATTTGGCTTCTCTTTTTTCTTCTTCTGAAACCTTAATAACGTGGGAGAAAATCAAACCTATGGTGGAAGAAGCGAGAAAACAATTTAATCAACGAAAACCAGGTAACTATATTCCTATGCTGAGGTGGTGGGAGTACTTCTATAATGAAGTGAAAAATAGAGAAGAAAGCTTACTAAAAACATAGTTAAATACTAAAACGTTAATCTATGTGAATTAAATTTTAATCTCTTTCTTCTTAAGAAAAAGCAAAAGATCTATTTGTTTTTAGAAGATATTTTCTGTCTTGATTTGTAGTAACCTGCATAAAGTATTGTCCCTTGAATAATAAAGAATGATCCTATAATTAATCGTTGAAAACTCGGCAAAATGAATACTAGTATGCCGAAGATTATTGCTATAACAGCAAGAACTGGTTGGGATATTCTAATTTTTATTGATTCAAGATCTTCTTTTAATTCCTTTATTTCAGCTATATTAATAACGCCTGTAGAAATCTATCTTTAATTTTCCATTTTAATTTTTGCTGATATAGAATTAATTATCTCTCTATTATTACTGCAAATAAATAATAACATTAGAAAGAAAATAAATTTAGATGAAAAAACAAGAATTTTCAATTTGTCGCAAAATATTATTAGTTTTTAATATTCTATTTTTCAGTTCAGACTTTGAATTTTATTTCTGATTAAAAATTAATAATCGAAAAAAATAAATGTAAAAATAGGAAATCCTAGGATTCATTTATCATTTTATTTTTATCTTATTAAATAATTTCAAAAAAAGGAAAGAGGTGATTGTCCCTCTTATTCTATACTGACCAGAGGATCCATGCTCCAAGGCCAAGAATTATCGCAAGTATTATGATTAATACTATCCAGATTATTACTCCAATTATCGCTATAGCTGCTGCCTTTAGCCATCCACAATCAAAAAAGTGCTTAATTAAACCCCACCAAACAAAGAACATTATAACTGCTGCTAACAAACCACCTATTTATGTATAAACTAGTGCACCAATTACCGTGCCAAGTGTGACTATCGCAATTGAATCCACAAATCTTGCTTTATCTTTTCCTGCTAGCCATCTTCCAGATAGCCAAAGTGCCGGCGCAACAATAATAATTCCCGCCACAATCTGAATTAACAAAGCAACCCAATCTATGATTTTAGACCACCATTTTTCTTCATATAGTAATTTATATTTAATACTTTTTAATTACGGGCGTATTGAAAAAAAAAGGAAGAATATGTTTGATAATTGCTATTTTTATGCGGTTAGGTTACCTAAGGCAGAAGCAGTTTTATTTTCTTTTAATTGAGTTAAATTTTCTAAAGATTTAAGTTTAATAAAATCGATAACTTCCTTTGTGACCAACTCTTTGTTATATTTAAACCTAATAAAAACTGAGCAGGATGTTATTGAGGCTTTGAAACATAAGACTCAATTTGAAAGAGACGTTTTGGTTGCCACTTATAGAATTCCAAAAGGAAAATTAAGTACATACAAAAGAATAGCTATGAAGATAGGTAGACCAAAGGCTTATCGGGCTGTTGCAAATGCTCTACATAAGAATCCTTTATGGCCAATTATACCCTGCCATAGAGTTGTAAGTTCTGACGGCTCTTTCAGTGGCCCAAAGAAGGGCGCGAATGCGCGAAGAAACAGTCTAGAAAAAGAAGGCATTCCTATAATAGATGGCAAGGCTAAAATAACTAGTCAAACCCTCTTTTAAAATTATCAGTAATTTGCATCAACAACATTTGATTAATTATACCTTGAATATTTTTTTCGGAATATTTTACTTACTCAAATAAACTTTTTAAAAGCATGGAAAAAACTAGTGAAATAATGTCACTGGGAGTATAAGTATATAGCGTTGCGAGTTAAAAATTTTAAATGGGAAATAGTCGAATAATTATGAGTAATAATCTGATATTTTTTTTCTTCTGCCAAGAATTGCATGTGTTTTTTCTAATTCAACAGGAATGTTAATCTGCTGAGGACAATTATCAGCACATTTCCCACAGCTATCACATAGTGAGGCATTTCCATTTGGATTATCCCTATCAACTTTATCAGATGATTTAGCTAATTTACTGTAATTTCTGCCGATCATGAAACGCCAAATTCGACTAGTTTCTATTGAACGATGGTTTAATAAAGCAAAATTCCCAGGAATATCCACTCCTTGAGGACAAGGCATACAATAATTGCAAGCAGTACATGGAACAAGTATTTTTTTGCGGTATGTTTCTGCAACTTTAGTGAGGACTTCATTTTCAGTTTTGGTTAAAGAGTTTATTCCTGATAGATCGGCACTAGCACAGTTTTCATCAACCATCTTTTGTGATCCCATTCCGCTTAGTACAGTGGCTATTTCAGGACGGTTCCACAAAAATTGTAAAGCCCAATCAACTGGAGTTCTTTTAATTCCTGATGATTTCATAATGTTTAATACTTCTTGTGGTGGATTAGCTAATTTTCCTCCTTTTAAAGGCTCCATAACAACAATTGCAATTCCCTTACTGTGAGCGTATTTTAGGCCTTCGGTTGTTGCTTGGATTGCTGTGTCCATATAATTATATTGTATTTGAGTCATTTCCCAAGGATAATAATCAATTATTTCCTTGAAAACAGGCAAAGTATCGTGGAAGCTAAATCCAATGTGTTTAATCAAGCCTTCATCTTTTGCTTTCTCCATTTTCTCAAACAAATTAAGGCGCTTTGCCTTTTCGAACGAATTGCGATTTAGTCCATGGAATAAGTACATGTCGATGTAATCCACTTTTAGCCTCTCTAGTTGAGTTTTAAGACATGGATCAAATTTTACTATAGATGATAACATCATAGGGAATTTGGTTGCTATCTTGACTTTTTCTCTATATCCCTCTTTTAAAGCCTTTCCTAGTATTTTTTCACTATCACCCAAATGGTAGGGGTAACCAGTATCCAAATAATTTATTCCAAGATCAATTCCATGTCTTATTATTCTTATTGATTCATCAGTTTTTGCTCTTAATCTGTTGATAGTTCTCGGCGGAAGTCTCATACATCCAAATCCAAGCGCTGATACTTGCCATCCTAAAGATCCCATTTTACGATATTTCAAGAATTACAACCTCATAAAAATTTAATAGTGAATTTTATCACCGAATTTTCCAGATTAGAATGATTATTGAATGCTTTCATTTCTAATTAAATTATTGCTCAAAAGAATGAAATCCATATAAGATACCTAATAATCAATTTACTATAAAACGATACATTGGATAGTTTATATCAAATCCCTTTGACTAGATCTAAAATCAATAGAATATATTTAAAAATCTGCAGAAATAACAATATAATCAACTAATCTTCTTTTTATCAAACTCGGAAATTTTTTTAAATTTAAAATATTAGATCCAGTAAGGGCTAAATAGTGCCAAGTCTATTTCGGTTGATATCGAAATGGGGGGAGCTATTAATTAATGAATGAGTTTTCAGATCTCGTCCTTAAACTATTAGAAGCTAGTGAAAATCATGAATATTATCGAGATAAAGAATGTATTAATCTCATTGCTAGTGAGGGGTTAAAATCTCCTGCTGTTAAGCAGATCATGAGCTTGTCTACCGATTTGGAAGGAAGATATGCTGAAGGAGAAAATGATCTTGAAGGCCATGTAGCGAAAAGGTACTATCAAGGTCAGAAGTACATGAGAGAAATTGAGAATTATTCTACAGATCTTATTAAGAGATTATTTAATTGTGAATGGGCTGATATAAGATTGGTTTCTGGTACTCATGCTAATTTAGCTACATTCAAAGGTTTATCTTTAACTTCAAAAAATAGAAAAATGGTTGTTACACCCCTAAGCTGTGGCGCTCATATCTCTCATGATTATGCAGGTTTAGCAGGATCTGTATTGGGACTTGAAAATATTAATCACGTTTATAACATTGATGAATTTAATATTGATCCAGACAAATCTGCTCATGTAATAAGAGCTGCAAAGCCTGGGATCGTTACCTTCGGAGGGAGCCTGTTTCTTTTTCCACATCCAATAAAAGAATTAAAAACTGTGGCAAAAGAAGTTGGAGCTTTTATAGCTTATGATGCATCTCACGTTTTGGGTTTAATAGCTGGTGGTATTTTCCAAGATCCTTTTGGAGAAGGGGCAGATTTCATAACGTCTTCAACCCATAAAACTTTTCCAGGACCACAAGGAGGTGTGATTCTTGGAAATCCAAAAAATAAGAGACTTGAAAAAGCAATAAAAGCAATCCAATTTGCAATATTTCCCTTGAGCACTTCAAATACCCATTTAGGCAGACTACCTGCATTAGGCATAGCTTCATTGGAAATGAAAATGTATGGAAAAGATTTAGCACAACAAACAGTTAGAAATGCACAGATAGCAGGTCAATATCTCTATGAAAATGGCGCCAAAGTATTATGTGAATCAAAAGGATTTACCCGATCTCATCAAATAGCCGTTGAAGTAGACAATTTTGGTGGAGGCAAAAAGGTTGCTCAAAACTTAGAAGAGGCAAATATTATTCTAAATAAAAATCTTTTACCTTATAATGATCAGGATGATCGCGATAATCCATCTGGACTAAGGATAGGTTTTCAGGATGTTACAAGGAGAGGGTTTATGGAAAGTGACATCAAACACTTATGCGATTTGATTTTAACTGTAATGATGGAAAAGAAAAAACCTGCTGAAGTTAAACAATCTGTAATAGAATTAAAGAATGAATTTAATCAGATTAAATATGGGTTCCAAAATTTGGAAGAAGCCATTAAAAATTGCAAATCATTAGTAAAATGAAACCAATTTGGATTTAAATAATTTAGAAAAGGTGGAAAGAATTGAAAGTATTGCTTAATGATGGTTTAGCCAAAGAGGGTATTCACCTATTTTATGAGGCAGGAATAGAGGTAGATACAAATAAAAGAGATTTAAACCAATTAATTTCAGAGATAGGACAATTCGATGCTCTAATTGTAAGAAGCGCAACTAAGGTTAATAAAAAAGTTATAGAGGCGGGCTCAAAAGGAAAACTAAAAGTTATTGGAAGAGCCGGGGTCGGTTATGATAACATCGATGTTTTTTCGGCATCAAAAAATGGAATAGTTGTAAAATATGCGCCTTTTGGAAACACCAACGCTGTTGCAGAATTAACTCTAGGATTGATATTAAGTATTTCTAGGAACATTCCTCAAGCACATCAGTCCTTAAAGAGTGGTACTTGGAAAAAAGCCAAACTAAGAGGAACTGAGTTATCATATAAAACCCTAGGAATATTAGGTTGTGGAAAAATTGGAAATAGAGTAGGAGAATTGGCTAGACGCGGTTTCGATATGGAAGTAATAGGATATGATATCTGTCCATGTCTTGAATCTAATATCAAGATGGTGAGTAAAGAGGAGGTATTATCCAATTCTGATTATGTCTCAATTCATACTGGAGGAAATGAAGTAATTGTTGGAGAAAAAGAACTAAAGTTAATGAAACCAACTGCTTACTTAATAAATACTTCAAGAGGCAATAATGTTGACACAAAGGCATTATATACTGCTCTTAAAGAAAAGAGAATAGCCGGCGCTGCTCTTGATGTTTTTCCAGAAGAACCAAAAGCTGAAGGTGCTGATTTTAGGAATAGATTGAGCCTTCTCAATAATGTAATTCTAAGTTCTCATTTGGGAGCATCCACAATTGAGGCTCAAAAGGAAACTTCAATAGAAGTTGCGAAAGTCATAATTGGGTATCTTTTAGGAGGCGATTTTTCTAATTCTGTTAATGTTGGTGAGAGTATTGAATTAGAAGAGCAAGCTGTATATCCACTATTTATTCATCATAGGGATGTACCTGGAGTTTTTGCCAATATTGATAAACTCTTGGCTGATAATGACATAAATATACGCGCAAATTATTCAAGGCAAATCGGAAAAACAGGATTCGCGATTTCGGTTTATGTTCTTCATAAACAAGTATCTGAAAAGATTATCAAAGAATTGAACAAAATTGAAAATATCTGTACTGTAAAAGCCTAAATTTTTTATTATATATATAAATTATCAATATCATAATGAAAAATAATTACTTTTACGAAAGTAGACTATTTATTATTGTAAACTGGTAGAGAGAATATGAAGCTAGGTGTTCTATTTTCAGGTGGCAAAGATTCGACTATTGCTCTTCACAAAACAGCAAAAAAAAATAAAATTGAGTGTTTAATTACCTTACTTTCTAAGAATAAAGAAAGCTTCATGTTTCATACTCCTAATATCAATATTACAAATCTCCAATCTGAAGCCTTGAGAATACCTCATATACTGAAGGATACAAGTGGTAAACCAGAAGAGGAGTTAGTAGATTTAGTCAAAGCAATCAACGAGGCAATTATAAAGTATAAAATTAAAGGAATTGTAACAGGAGCAATAGCATCTATTTACCAAAGCCGACGAATTAAGGGAATTTGTGATAAATTAGGAATTTTCTGCGTTAATCCTCTTTGGAAAATTGATCAAAAATCTATGCTAATTCAGATGGTAAAGGAAAAATATAGAGTTATGATAACAGGGATTTTTGCTTATCCACTAAATGAAAAATGGCTCGGAAAAATAATAGATAACGAAGTAATTAATAACTTAATAATTTTAAATAGCAAATTTGGTTTAAGCATTTCTGGGGAAGGAGGAGAAATTGAAACAACAGTTTTAGATGCTCCATTGTTTACAAAGAGAATTGAGATAATAGATTATACTATTAAAGCAAAGAATAATTCTGGAGTTTTTACAATAAATAAAGCCCAGTTATTGAATAAACCAATAATAGAGTAAAAAATATCAACAAACTTATTTTTTTTGAATTTAAATAATTGTTTATATTAAAAGTTAAATGTTTCTTTTAATGTATTTTAATTCGGGATTTGAGGTTTATGGTCAGAGAATTGTCTATAGATCAACTCAGAAGAGAATGTGATACAAGTTTTATGCATTGTGAAACAACTAAAGATCTTGAACCACTTCTTAATATTATAGGACAAAAAAGAGCTGTTAGAGCATTAAAGTTTGGTTTAGGGATAAAAGATCAAGGATTTAATATTTACGTAGCAGGGTACCATGGAACTGGGAGAAGAACTGCAGTAAAAAACTTTGTAAAAGAAATAGCACTTAGTGAATCTACTCCTTCTGATTGGTGCTATGTTAATAATTTTTCAAATCAATACGAGCCTAGCATTATAAAATTAGAATCTGGAGCAGGCAAAGAATTTAGAGAAGAAATAAAAAATCTTATTGAAAGTATTCGTATAGCTCTTCCCAAAACATTTGAAAGTGAGGATTATACTTCCAGAAAAGAAAACACTTTACTTGATCTTGAAAAACAAAGGAAAGAACTTATAGAAAACATTAACCTGAAAGCAAAGCAAGAAGGATTCGTAATTCAAAATACTCAAGTTGGTTTACTTTTAATACCAATAATTAATGGTAAGCCAATTTCACAAGAGGAACTACTAAAATTACCTGAAGAAACAAAAAATAAAATCCAAGAAAAACGTGAACGATTGGAAACTGAACTAAGAAGTACAATGAGACAATTTTTAAATATGGAGCAAAAAATTCGAGATGAACTTAAAAAATTAAATCGAGAGGTAGCACTATTTGCAATAGGTCATTTATTAAGCAATCTTAAAGAAAAGCACAAAGATAATTCACAAGTGATTGAATATTTAGAAGGAATTCAAAATGATGTTCTAGACAATCTATCATTATTTGCGTCTAGAACTCCTCCTATGCAAAATCAAATTTCAAATCAATTACAGGCTCCTTGGATGAAGGAAGCTCCTTTCAAGAAATATAAAGTCAATCTAATAGTTGATAATTCCAATACTAAGGGTGCACCAGTAATATTCGAATCTAATCCTAATTATCAAAATCTTTTTGGTAGAACTGAGAAAGAAGCTCAATTTGGAGCTCTAATCACTGATTTTACAATGATTCATGCCGGTGCTCTACATAAAGCAAATGGTGGATATTTAATTGTACTTGTTGAGGATTTGCTTCGAAATCCATTTGCCTATGATGGACTAAAAAGAGCATTAAAAACTGAGTCAATAACAATAGAAGAACCACAAGCAAGATATGGTTTTATAAATATTAAAAGTCTCAAACCTAAACCAATTCCCTTAAATACCAAAGTAATTCTGATCGGTGATCCAATTTTATATGGACAATTATTGGCTTTGGACAAAGATTTTAATGAGTTATTCAAAGTCAAAGCAGAATTTGACACAACTATGGAGCGTACAGAGGATAACATTAAACAATATGCAGGTTTTGTATGCACTATTTGTCAGAAAGAGAAATTAAAACATCTCGATGGATCAGGACTTGCTAAACTTATTGAATATAGTCAAAGATTAGCTCAAGATCAGCAAAAATTATCGACTAGATTTTCTGAAGTAGCAGATATTATTCGTGAAGCCAATTTTTACGCCAAAGAGGAAAATGCTAAAACTGTTACAGGCGATTATGTACGAAGAGCAATAGAGGAAAAAATCTATCGGTCTAAACTTATCCAAGAAAAAATTCAAGAAATGATCGAAAGAGGAGTAATTCTTATCGATACTGAATCCGAAGTGGTGGGTCAAATTAATGGTTTAGCTGTTATGGGTATTGGAGATTTTGCTTTCGGCAGTTCTTCAAGAGTCACAGCAAGTATAGGACTGGGTAAAGATGGAATTATTGATATAGAAAGAGAAGCAAAAATGGGGGGACCAACTCACACTAAAGGTGTGTTGATTTTGAGCGGATATCTTAATGAAAAGTTTGCCCAAGAATCTCCTTTAAGTTTATCTGCTCGACTTGTTTTCGAACAAAATTATGGAGGAGTAGATGGAGATAGTGCTTCAAGTACAGAATTGTATGCAATATTATCTGGAGTATCAGGAGTTCCTGTTAAGCAGAATATTGCTGTTACAGGATCTGTGAATCAAAAAGGCGAAGTTCAGGCAATAGGTGGAGTTAATGAAAAGATTGAAGGATTTTTTGAGATCTGTAAAGTGAAAGGTTTGGATGGAAAACAAGGTGTTATGATCCCTGAGAGTAATATTCAAAATCTGATGCTTAAAGAAGAAGTTATAGAAGCTGCAAAAACTGGAAAATTTCATATTTACTCAGCTAAAACTATTGAAGAAGGAATAGAAATTCTAACAGGAATAGAAGCAGGAAAGAAACAAGCTGATGGGACATATCCAAAGGGAAGTATTAATTATCTTGTAGACAAAAAACTAAGAAAAATGGCGGAAAAACTCAAGGAATTTTCATCATCAGAAAAGAAACAGCCTACTCATAATTAATTTAACCTAAATATTTATGCGTAATATCCTTATTCATTTACATTATTAAATCAGAAAAAACTAGTCTTTTAAGAATATTTGTGTTGATAAGATTTTTATTTTTTAGAAAAAGAAACGCTTTTTTTTCTCTGGTTCAGTTTTTGAAGACTTGGGTATTTCTTGTTTTTGTATATTTTGATTAACTATAGTTGTTATTTGTAATTCTGTTTCATCTTTAAGAATAACTTTTTTCTTTTTTGACTTGCTTGGTCTTTTTTTCAATGGCTTTTTCTGATTTTTTATCGATTCAGAAGAATTTTTTAACTTGGATTCTAGGGTAGTTTTTCTTGTTTCAAGAATAGAAACCTTTTTTCTTAGTTCTTCATGATGTTTTTCAAGTTCTTCAATGACAATTTTTTCTTCAAGAATTTGTATACTCTCTTGCAGTTTCTTTTCTTTTCTTTTTAAAGATTTAGTTTCTTCTTCAAGTTCCGCTCTTTTAGTGCGCAATTCTTCAAGCTCTAAAGGATTCATTCTTTATCAACTCTAAGAATCTGTGTTCATTAGAATAACTTTATGAAATGAAAATCTTAATTTTGAGTTAGTATTTTAATAGCTATGACTGTTGTATTTGCTGAAATTTATTAGGTTAAATATGAATGCTACTTTGGTAGGAAGGATTTGAATAATTGAGTTACAGAGATAAATTGCATCCGCAAGTAAGTAGAGCTGAAATTGAAGTCTTTAAAGTATTGAGTGCTAATGGTTTGACAAAAGGTATGGTGACACAAAAAACTATTGTTTTGAAATCAACTATACCTGATTTTTGTTGGTTAAATAAACGTAAAGCCGTTTATTTGGATGGAAAACAAGCACATTCTAGCGATAAACAAAAAGACAGTGATACGGAAATTTTTGATCTTTTGGAACAAAAAGGATGGAAAGTTTTAAGGATATTATACGAGCCCCCAATTTCAAAGAAAGTTCTAAGAGAGATGGTTGAAAAAATTAGAGATTTTATTAATTCGGATGATTAATTTCAATACCCTTGCTTTTATATTTTAATTCTTATAGTATTTTTTAATAAGAAAAGTTTAGTTTTTTTTATTTTAAAATTTCATTATATAATTTAGCTTCCTGTTTTTAATGAGTATAGCTTTTTGATCTAATATTTAGATTAGGCAATAATAATTTTTTTATATTTGTCCATTGAGTCTATTGAATGATATTGTTTTTCTGCGGTCGGTCGTGGCTTTATTAAATATGACGGAAAAAGGAAATGAAATCAGGAGAAGATTACCTCGTCTTGTAATGAACCTCATAATGGTAGTTATTATTTGGTTGATGAGTGTTTTTATACCTCCTACCCTTGACAGCGTAATTATTCCAGGACTTGAGATTCAAGCTTCATTTCTTGTTTGGATTCTTATGATTATTCTTATGAGTATTTTTTTGATTAGGGTTTTATCAGATGCTTTAATTTTAGGTGATATTTTTACTGATGCATTTGTAAGAAAGATGGGTATTAAAGAAGGGAGAACTCCAAAACGAGCAGCTCGGGAAGTTGTTTATATAATAATTATAGTGCTTGTGATTACAGCTATTAATCCTTTATTGTCTAGAATAGAAAATTATGGATTATATTTAGCGGCAATAGCAACCTATATTGGTTTAGGATTAGTAATTGTGTTTATTTACGACATAGGAAGAATTTTATATACTCTTATCGAAAATAAAGCTGATTCCATTGCTGAGCAGATGACAAAAAAGAGCCGAAAAAACGAGAAAGAGGGATAAAATGGACACTATAGTCCTTATTTTACTTCTAATTTATGCATTAATAATTCTCATTTCAATTCTGGGACTCACACCGTTATCCATTGCGGCATTAACAGGGGCTCTCCTTACTGCTTGGTTTGGAATTCAATATGGAATATTTGATTATGAAACGGCATTAGGATTTATTGATTTTCGTCTTCTTGCTTTACTAATTGGAACAATGATTGTTGTGGAGGTAGCAAAGAGAGGTGGTCTGTTCAATTTTTTTGCATTGTATGCAATAAAATTTTCTAAAGGTCATCCAAAAAGCCTTTTTATTTCAATATGTGTTATTGCCGCTCTTGTATCAATGTTTCTAAGTGACCCAACAGCAATGTTGCTTGTTGCTGCTGCGACAGTAACTATCACTAAATTACTCAATTATGATCCAACTCCATATTTTTTATCCGCCGCTATTATGATTAACTTAGGTGGTACAAGTACTCTTATTGGCTCAGTTAGCAATATGATTATTGGAGTAGGATCAGGGCTGTCTTTTTCTGATTTTATAAGTTTCCTAGGATTAGCTGAAATTATTTTATGGGCTTTGACAATTTTCGCTATGTATTTTGTTTTTAAATCCCGGCTAGGCAACAGAAAGGAGCTTCCAGAATTTAATCCCAAGGAAGGGGTTAAGGATAAGAAAATATTTTTTCGATCAATTATTATTTTAATCCTTTTAATTGTTCTTTTCTTGCTAGTTGGCTACATTGGAGTAGGTCCTGAAGCTGTTGCTGTAGGCTGTGCAATTCTTGCTTTATTGATAACTCATGTTGATCCTGCAGAGATTTTTAGGGAACTAGACTGGGAAACAATATTTTTCATAGCCGGCTTCATGTTTATTGTTGGAGGTATAGAAGCAACAGGCTTCTTAGCCGAGATTTCAACTAGGCTTTTCGATCTTGCTGGAGGAAGCTCGTTAATTGCCTCTCAACTTACACTGTGGGTTAGTGGTGCCATAAGTGCAGTAGTTAGCAACATAGCTGTTGCTTTGACATTTACTCCAATTATCTCTGCACAATCTATCTCAGGATTGAACATGAACGCATTATGGTCATCGCTTATCTTAGGAACAAATCTTGGTGGTGCCACAACACCTTTTAGTGGGGCGGTCATGATGATGGCAATTGGAACATTAAAAAAAGAAAAAATTGCAGTCAATTTTTCTGATTTCGCAAAGGTTGGAATAATCACAAGCTTGATCCAGCTAGGTTTTTCTAGCCTATATTTACCTCTTAGATTCGGCTTAATAGGAGCTTAAAATAATGTGGAAAGTTAAAAAATGGTTTGAAAGAAAAACAGCTTCAAAGAAAGAGTATGAAGAGGAAAAAAGAGATTTCGAAATGGCTATTGGAAAGCCATATATTACTCTAAAAATAGAATTACCAGAAGGTTTTGAAGATCAAAGACAAAATTTTTTGAAATTAGAGGAAGATACTGAATTCATTGATGAAATCAAAGATCATGTGAAAAAGAATTTGCTAATTAAGAAAGGAAATTCTTCGAATTCAACCTAAAGAAAAATTGCTTTATTCCTTAAAACTTCATATTATGGAAATCTTTAAGCAGAATCTAAAAAGAAAAATATCTTATTGGAAATACTTAGCGCTAGAATAGGGGATTCGAACTTCTGCCATAAGGGAGATTTTACTTGAAAAACTATCTTTTTTCAATAGATTTTTTGATTTTCTTTCTCAATAACTTATTATTTTAAGATTTCCAGATATTTAAGTCGGTGGAATTTCATTTGAGAGTGATCTATACCGTTTTGCGTGACTTTATCTATTATGTCTTCTACCCTGAAAAGTTAGTTCAGGTATAAAGGCTTGGTTTCCGTGATCTGGTGGAAAATTTATTAGTTGTGCTAATTGGAAAAAGTTCAGATGCTGATAAAGTTACTTTGGTTACTTTCTTATGTGTTAGTTTTTATCTTTTAGTTATTCTTTTTTCAATCCTGTTAACGAAGGTAGTTTGCTAAAACCTAAGAATTTTTTCATTCCAGTTGCGACTTTTATTTCAAATATTATAGCAGTTCCATTCGATTGGATTTCTATAAGATTGAATGTGTTTGTATGATCAGCTAGGACTCTCTTACTGGATAAAGTACTAGCATTAACCACCATTGTTTTTTCGATACATTGTGCATTAGAGACATGACGATGACCAGTCAATATCATATCAAGATTTATGTTTGTGAGCTCCTTTAAAACTTCGCCTGCGTCTTCGATTGGATATTTCTCTCTTGTTTGAGGGAGAGGAAGAATGTGATGATGAAAAGCTACTATCTTAACTTGATTTTTCTTGGGTTCAGAAAGTTTTTTAATTAGATATCGGAGGTGTCTTCTGCCAATTAGCCCATCATGCTCTTCGTATTGTGAACTGTTTATTCCATAGACCGCGAACAGTTTATTTTCTCCAGTGAAAATAGGATCTAAATCTCCGATTCTTCTCTGGAAGATCCTATATCCAAGATTTAATAGGTCATGAGGGCCAGGTACGATAAGTTTGGGTTTTAAGATTTTGCTTAATTCTTTTATTGCAAGCTCAAATTGATCTGCAAGACCATCTTTGGTTACATTCCCGCAGTGAACAACTAAATCGGGGTTCAGTTGATTGATTCTTTGCACAGCCCTATTGTATGTTTCGGTTAAAAATTCTGAGGAATCTGTAAAATGTGTGTTTGAGATTTGTACAATTCTAGCTATTTGTTTTCCTGTTTCTTTGAATTGTCTATCTTCTTTCTTAACTTTTTTAATAAATCTCTCTTGGGTTTCTGTTTCTGTTTTGCAAACTTTTACTTCATATTTACCATAGGGAGAAATTTTTATTATGTTGAAGCTGTAAGAGTTTCGACCTCTTGTTTTATAGTGGGATATGGTACCTGAGTTTACTACCATTAAATTTGCTATTTTATAGATGTTAGGTGAATGTCTATGTCCATTTAGAACAAGATCAACGTTATGATCTAAAATTACCTTTAGGACATCTCCAGAGTCTACTATCATACTTCTTTCGCGACCAGCTCTTGGAACAGGAAGAATGTGATGGTGGAAAGCAACAACCCTTATTCTTGGTTCTGATTGAATTTTTAGCACCTTTTTTAGTGCTTCTAATGAAAGTGCTCCAAATCTGCCGATGTTCCGGTCAGGGATTGTGCTATCAAACCCAGCAATCATAACTTGGTCATCGTGGAAAACCCGTGTTATGGGCCCAAAATATTCTTCGAAAGAAGTTTTTTAGCTAACTCGTAATCTTCTATTGTTCCTTCATCAGTTACATCTCCTAAATGTATGATGTAATCAACTTCTTGATTGTTGATATGTTCAACTGCTTTTAAAAAAGCATTTTTATTGAAATTCTGACTTTGCCGTATGTGTGTGTCTGAGAATTGAAGTATTTTTACCTGTTTTTTGACCAAAAGACCACTCTATTAGCCCTTATATTGTTGGAGTTGATAAGTATTTTCAAAAATTAACCGCTAGAAATTACTTTTTTTATGTTTTTATCCATCTCTTTTTTTACAGCACTTAAATCTTGCTTTCAAATGAACTATAAAACTCTTGTTTTTGTATCTCCCCAGATAGTATAAACCAACTATTTAATCAAAAGAAATGAATAAACTAGTTATAATATCTAAGACTTATGTCAACAAGTTTCAAATCGTTAAAAATTTTCAGGAAACCTATACAGCATAACTGCAAGGATTTATCAAAATTAATTTTGATGGCGCCGGGAGTGGGATTCGAACCCACGCGGCCCAAAGAGGCCACAAACTGATTGGCGCAATACATGCGTCTCCAGGCTTGCTCCCTACTTTTTTCAATTTGAATAGAATTTTTCCTTTAATCAAGCTTTCCACTAAAATCTTTATTAAAAAATCATTTCCTATTTTATCCTTCTAGATTTATATGAAACAAATATTGTTATTCTTTATCCCCTTTTAATACTCGATACCCACCTTCTTTTGAAATAATTGTGCAATTACCAAAAGTTTTCATAAAAATACTAGGTAAGATTTTTGATCCTATTTTTGATCTAGTAACCATCTGAAAAGATCCTTTATTAGCCAATACCTTTGGAGCTTCTAATATCATTTTTTTAACTATTTTCATCCCTGCACTAATAGGTGGATTTACCAAAATACAATTAATGATTAGATTTCCAACAGATTCGTACAAATACCCTTTTTTTATTTGGATATTTTTTATTCTGTTTTTTTTCTTATTTATTTTTGCTAAATCAATTGCTCGAGAGTTAACATCTGTCATTATCACTTTTAATTTTGGATTAATAAAACCAGCAACTATCCCTATAGGTCCATATCCACACCCTAAATCTAATATAATCCCCTCATCAGGCAGAATCATAGTTTCAATTAATAATTTGGTTCCAGAATCAATTTTATTCTTTGAGAAAACACTTGAACTAGTAAAAAATTCGAAATTATGCCCTCTTAGTATAGTAGAAATCAAATAAAAGCTATGTTTGGATTTTGGATTAGCTGAAAAATAGTGTTCGCTAGACTTTTTTTCTAAGTTCATTTCTTGCTTGTTTTTCTCCAAACTCTAGGATAAGTGCCTCTCGGCATTAGAACTCTTTGTAGAGTAGCTACTGAACCGTGATCCATTTCTAGTATGTTTTCAGAGGAATGAAGTGATCTAGCTAATGCGATGGCTTCACCTTTAAGAGTTAATATTGCCACGATTGAATCTTTTTTTATGATAGAATCAATCGACAAAACTCCTGGTGCAGTTAAATTAGCACCATGACACAAAGCATCAACTGTTGAATCCCTAACTACAATCTTAGGAATTAACTCTAAGGCAAATTCCATTGGTTGAATAATTTTTCTTAAAATGTCTGGATCCTTTCTTTCTTTCCATTCTGAAAACCAATAAAACAATTCATATAAACTAATAAAACTATTTTGACTTTCATTAAATGGTCCTGCTCTTGTTCTTCTTAATTCTTGCATATGTGCTCCACATCCTAATATTTCTCCAAGATCATAGCACAATTTTCTTATGTAAGTGCCTGCTTCACAACCTACTTTAAAAAGTACATTCCTTTCAACTTTTTCAATAAAATCAATATAATAAATACGCCGAGTTCTCAATTGTCTCTTCACAGAAGAACGTATGGGAGGCTTTTGGTAGATCTCATCTTCAAACTCAATCATAAGTTTTTTAATACTGTCTTCTTTTGCATCACCATGGAGCTTCATAACACATACATATTCTTTTCCACTATGTAGAAATGCTTGAATTATCTTTGTAGAGTCACCTAATGCAATGGGTAACACACCAGTCACTTTGGGATTTCTCTGGCTTTTAATAGGCCTCTAGAGTCCCGCCATGACCAATTCGTTCTAAATTCATTATTTTTTTTACCCAAGCTGCAACTTCATGACTTGATGGCCCAGCTGTTTTATCAAGATTCAAAACTCCTAAGTTTATGTACTGATTTGCCGGTCTTTTAGATGGAATATGACCAAATGTAGGATCAGTAATATCCTCTGATTTAACTAAGAGTTTTGTGCTTTCATTCCAAGGAGGATTAGTTCTTACTATGTATATTTACTCTCCTTGGTATACAAAAAGAGATTGAGGTATTAAGAGTTTACATTAATGCTCACAAACTATTGGTTGCTTCATTTCCTCCAACTTACCAGCAGTTTCTAAAGCTTGCGTAACCAAATCATCTGAAGATCCTCGACTTATAGCAATTTTTTCCTTTAAGGGTGCAATATGATTTATGCTAGCTCGTCTTCGCTTTACTCCAGTTAATTTTTTTGGACCTGTAATAATCACAAAGCCTTTGTCAATTACTTCAACTATTATACATTTCTTTCCTGATTCACGTCCAGCTAGTTTTAAACATATCCTTCCAACTTCAATTGCAGGCATTGACACTTAAATCTCCCAATAAAATACATGTTAAACATCAATAAGCAAATATTTAAGCTTGATTTTTTTGTGAGAATTAATTAATTTGCAGAAATTAATTAATTAGTGAAATAAGCCTCAATTCATATTTTTTTAGAAGCAACTTTAAATTAACATAAAAATCTCCTTATGAGTTCATAAAGGACACTTGTTCCAAAAACTAGATTTCTAATTGAAATACGTTCATCAATTCCATGTTCTCTTTTTACAATTCTTTGATATGGTTTTTCAGGAAGTCTTGGTTGAAATCCGTAGCATATACTGCCACCTTTTCTGAAGAATCGGGAATCAGTTCCTCCAGTCATTAATAAAGGAGTTACTATACATCCAGGTACAAACTCTTTTAGAACATTTACAATTGTATTATAGAAGTCTGTATCTATATTGGATACTGTAGGTTCCTGAATCTGTAGAATTTCCAATTCAATATTCTTTGAGTCTAAACTTTTCAATAGATTTTTAATTACTCTAAGAGCATCCTTTGACTTTTGACCTGGAAGAATTCTACAATCAAATGTTGTTTGACAATCCTCAGGAATAACATTTTCTTTTCTTCCACCTCTTATTATCGTAGGAGTAATAGTCATTTTAACTCGAGGTCTAATTTCTGTAACTAGATCAAGATAATCTTTTGATAGGTTATCGAGAATTAGATCAGTTTTAGTTGGATTTGCCAAAATATCTGAAAAAGCTTTTTTTAACCGGGGATCAGTCGCACCCAATTTTTCAAGGAAAACTTGTAAAGAAGTATGCAATAAATTATCAGGATTGTAATTAACAAGTTTATCAATCACTTTTTTCATGAGTATTATGGCGTTATTTTTATTATCAGGCATTGAGGCATGTCCAGGTGTCCCTTTTGTATTTACTTTAAACCAAATAATTCCTTTTTCAGCATTTTGTATAGTAAAAATAGTCTTATTTTTGATTAAAATTCCAACTCCACCACCTTCATTGATAACAAAATTAGCAGAAATTTTTTCTTTATGATTTTTTATAAGATAATTTACTCCTAGATTTCCCCCCTTCTCTTCATCAGCAGTGGCTGCAAATAATAAATCCCCTTTCAATTTCACGTTATTTCTTTTTAAAAGAATACATACCATTAATTCCATAGCAATCATGCCTTTCATATCTAGCGCTCCACGTCCCCACACAAAATCGTCTCTAATTATTCCATCAAAAGGATTTACGCTCCACAATTTTTTATTTGCAGCAACAACATCTAAGTGTGATAGTAAGAGTAAAGGCGGCTTCTCTCCTGTCCCGTTTATTCTTGTGATAATATTTGCCCTGTTAGGTGCTGATTTAATAACTTCACAGCTAAATCCTTCAGCAGATAGTTTATCGTTTATGTACATTGCAGCTTTTAATTCATTTCCAGGAGGATTTGTTGTATTAATACGTATTAAATCACTAAGAATAGTCGTGATCTCCTTTTCAATTTCTTCAAAAAATTTAACTGGCAAGAAATTTTTCCCTCATTTAAATTATTAAATTATTATCTTAAGGTTTTTTCGTGTATTAATTTGATTTTCTAATTCAAATAGAATTTCAATACAAATATTAAAAATAAATGATGAAGTTTATATAGGAAGATTTCGCCGTTATAGATAATTCCGGTGAATTAACCTTTGAAAGAATTAAAAACAATTGATTACAAGCTGTTATCTGAATTAATGAAAAACTCACATAGAAGTGATAGACAATTAGCTAAAGCTTTGGGGGTATCTCAACCTACCATAACTCGGAGAAGATCTATGCTTGAAAAGAACTACATCAATGGATATACAATTATTCCAAAATTTGGTAAAATTGGTTACGAACTAGCATCCTTTACTTTTCTAAAAAGTAAACTTAGAGAAAGGAATGGAAATGGAAAAAACGGAAATGTGGATAAGCTCAAATCTTGGTATGAAAATCAATCAAATGTTGTGTTAGTTCAGGATGGGAGAGGTATGGGTTGGGATCTTTTAAGTATATCATTCCACAAAAATTTTTCAGATTATGCAAATTTTATGCGAAAACAAGAAGAAGACTTATCAGATCTAATTATTGAAAGTGAAACCTTTCATGCGGACCTTCATAATGGAGAATCAATAAAACCTTTTCACCTCAAATATCTTTCAGAATCAGGGTAAATGATTTCTAAACAATTATTCTTCAAGATTTAAAATATTGATTTATTGCTTGATTTCTTTTCAAATTGAATCATCATTAAATTTACTTAGCCCTAAGTTTTAACATGTTAAATTTTCTATAAATTTCCCTAAAAAGAGTTAAAACTTTTATCTATTAAGTAAATATAATCTGAGATAAGTTGATAATCTATCTTGAGGATAAGAGATGCTAAGTGAACAGACTATTATTTCGCATAAATCGGAAATTCTTGAACCTAGTAAAATTATAGGATTAATTTCAGATACTCATATACCATCTCGCGCAAAACGCATTCCAAAAAAGGTTTTAAAAACCTTTGAAAAAGCAGATTATATCATCCATGCAGGAGATATAGTTGAGTTATCAGTTATTGATAAATTGGAGGAACTTGCTCCTGTTTTAGCAGTTTATGGAAATATGGATAACCAGAAAGTATCTGGTGCTCTCCCTAAGATTAATTCATTAAAAATTTTTAGTTGGAAAATTGGCGTAATGCATGATCCTAACCCTCCATTTGGAAAACAAAGAATCAGAGAAATAGCATCAAAGAATGGATTTAATGTCTTTGTTTATGGTCATACACATAGCTCGAAGATAAAATGGGAAGGAAAAAGACTCTATATTAATCCTGGTAGTCCCACTGATCCTGATAGACCTTATTTAAACAAACCATCAATAGGTTTACTTACAATTACAAAAGAAATTATAGAACCAGAAATAATATTCATTTAAATTGGGTTGATTGAAAAAAATAATTATAATCATATTTTCCAGCTCTTTATTATATTTTTACTTTCACTAATCTCTCTTAGGAACTAAATGGTTGCACCTTAGTTGAATTTAAAAGCAAATTTTTATGAGAATATGGCTGTGAGATGGAGGCTAAAATTTGGAGAATTGTAAGAATCCATGGAAAAATGAATGTCGAAGTGAAAATATTAAACTCTATATTTTAGTTAAAGGAGAAAAATTACCCATTTGTAAGCATTGCTGGAATGGAATAGCTGAAGAAAAATTGGAATGGGGAAGTTGATATTGGAATATTTTAGTTTGAATAGTGCCAAATCGTTTCTAGGAAAAAATGTGAATTTGCATCTAAAAGATGGAGCAGTAATTGTGAATGTTCAATTAATTAACATTAAAAAAGATGAATATGGAAAAAGAAAGCTTGTTGAATATGCAGTTTTTGG
>LFWW01000066.1 GCA_001273385.1 miscellaneous Crenarchaeota group-6 archaeon AD8-1
AAAAAGTTGTAATCGAAGGAACTGTAACTGATGAATCACCTGGACAACCAGGAACACCCGCTATTTCTGATGAGGATATGTCAGCTTGGATGGAGTATTTGCACATGCAAAAACCAATTCCGACTGATGCAAAAGGTGTTGAAGTATCTCTTGATGTTATTGATGCAAATGGCAACTTTAGAAACATTGGTACAGCAACTTCTGATATGAGTGGGGTTTACAGTCTTGTGTGGGAACCAGATATTCCAGGACATTATACAATAATCGCAACCTATGCAGGCTCAAATTCTTATGGAAGCTCTTATGCAGAAACATCAATCTATGTTGAAGAAGCTCCAACAGCCACACCTCCACCTGACACAACACCCGCACCACCAACCGACACATACATAATGGGCTTAGGAATAGCAATCCTCGCAGCAGTTATCATAATTGGCGTTGTCCTGATTATGATGATGCGCAAAAAATAACCTAAGAAACACATAAACCCAACTTATCCCTTTTTTTAATTAAATAATAAATCGTTTAATAATTTCAAAAGTTACATTGCTCTTAGACGTCTTACTCTTTCTTCTATGGAAGGATGAGTAGCGAAAATACTATCTAGCGAACTTTTTTTAGGATCAACAAAAAATAGGTGACTCACAGCTTCACTAACCTTTATTTTTCCCTGATTTATAATACCTATTCTTTCAAGAGCAGAGGCAAGCCCTTCAGGGTAACGAGTAATACTCACCCCAGAAGCATCAGCTAAAAATTCACGCTTTCGTGATATAGCAAATTGCACAAGACGCACAACAATAGGAGAAACAATAGCTAAGATAATTCCAATACCGCGACCAGAGTCATAAAAAGCATATCTCGATTTTTAACATGAGAGATTTCATGAGCGATTACACCTTCCAACTCCTGCCTATTCAAAGAGCTAATAAGCCCGGTGGTAACTGCAATACTAGCATTTTCCGGATTTCGACCAGTCGCAAAAGCATTCAAATCCTCATTTTTAATCACATAAACTTTTGGTGGTGGCATACCTGAAGCTATACTTAAACCTTCAACAACATCTCGCAAATATTGATATTCTCTTCCTGTGGCAGGCTTTGCGTTGGTTGCTAAAAGAACCACACTATCTCCAAATCTGTATGAACTGTAAGTGTAAACTACAATCAAAATAACTGAAAGGGGCAAAGCAACAAGAACTAGTTCAGGTATTAAAAAAAATATTAAAAAATAAACTAAAAAAAAGAGAATGAAAGATACAACGATAGCTAATAAAACAGATAAGCGTTTATTTTTAGCTATTTCATCCCCAAAACTAGTCTGGGCCATCAGAACTTCACTTTAACAGGACTTCGTTCTTCCTCAGGAATACTCAAGAAAGCCTCTTTGGTCCGACTGCCAGCAAACCAACTTCCAGGAATTGTCGTTATTAAGTTATTATATTCTAGAACTGAACTGTTGTAATACTGACGAGCATAAGCAATCTTATTCTCAATACCTTCAAGTTGTTCTTGCAAAAGCTTAAAGTTATCACTGGCCTTAAGAACTGGATAGTTCTCTGCTACAGCAAATAAACTTTTCAAGGTATTAGTTAACTGGTTAGAAGAATTCATTCGATCTTCTCTACTGCCGCTTATCATCCCCTTCCTAGCATCAGCAACCTTTTCAAAAATCTCTTTCTCATGTTTAGCATAGCCCTTCACAGTCTCAACAAGATTTGGAACTAAATCATAGCGCTTTTTTAATTGAACATCAATTTGAGCCCAAGCCTCTTCAATTCGATTAAAGAGAATTCTTATTCGATTGTAATAGTAAACTAATAACCCAACAACTATCACAATCACTATTGCTATTAGACCGCCAACAACCCAAGTGACTAAACTCAAAAATGTGCCTCCATAAAACATTCTCAACCAAAAACTATTAAGGTTTATGCACAACCCGAATCTGTAGCCTTCTTCAAAGTATTAGTTAATTTAAAAATTCCTATGATATCAAACAAAATCAAAAAACCAACTATCAGTAAGGTATCCATCTTCGAATCTCAATCTTTTAATGCTTCTGGGAATGACATTCCAAATTACTTTTAATGCAAAATATTATGAGTCCTTAAAGCAATTAACCCTAAATATGAAAATGAAAGCTATCACATGCAAAAGATATGGTTCTCCAGAAGTGCTTTTGCTTGAAGAGGTTGAAAAACCTACTCCTAAGGATAATGAGGTGCTAATAAAAGTATACACATCATCTGTAAATGTAGAAGATTTAGATTACCTAAGAGGGAAAGCATGGGTAGTCCGGTTATTGGCACCCTTAAAACCAAAAGATAAGATACTTGGATTTGACGTATCAGGAAAGATTGAAACTGTTGGAAGAAACGTAAAACAATTTTATCCAGGTGATGAGGTGCTTGGAAACTTGTTCAGTTATGGTTTTGGCGCTTTTGCTGAGTATGTGTGTGCTCCTGAAAAAGCTTTAGTGTCAAAACCATCTAGTATAACATTTGAGGAAGCAGCAACAGTACCTTCAAGGGCAATCCTTGCCTTGCAAGGTCTAGGCGGCAAAAATCAGATTCAACCAGGACAAAAGGTTTTGATTAATGGTGCAGGTGGTGGTGTTGGTCCTTTTGCTGTTCAAATTGCTAAATCATTTGGAGCAGAAGTAACTGCTGTGGACAACACAAAAAAATTGGATTTTCTACGCTCGATAGGCGCAGATCATGTAATTGATTACACTAAAGAAGATTTCACCAAAAAAGGACAATTTTATGACCTGATTTTTGATATAGCGGGATATCATTCAATTTTCGATTATAAACGTGTACTAAATTCTAAAGGAATCTATTTCATTATCGGAGGTTCAAGATCAACAATTTTTCAAGCTTTATTTCTAGGTCCTTTGATTTCAATCACTGGAAGTAAGAAAATGGCTCTCAAAGGATGGAATCCAGAGAAAAAAGAAGATTTAGATTTTATACTCGAGCTAATTAAAGGCAAAAAAGTAGTGCCTATTATTGACAGATGCTACCCTTTAAGCGAAGCTGCTAAAGCTCTAAAGTACTTTGAAGAAGAAAAATCTCATGGAAAAATAGTAATAAAAGTATCACACAAAAGTTAGCCTTGAGTTTTGAAATAAAATTAAAATTTGTATCATTTTTATGAGTCGAGTCTAAGAAAAATAGATATTGCCACCCAAACCCAATTGTTAATTATAAATTTATCCAAAAAACTTTACAATTATGTTTTAACTCCGGATTAATTAACATTTGCAGATTTTCTCAGAAGTACATCGAAAATAAGAAGAAGAAACAGATCAACAGATAAGGACTTGGTGTTATATAATTTGAAGCTCAAAGGTTTCTTTATGTGGGATTTTCTCAAGCCAGACCCAACGACCAAATTTGTTTACAAAAGCTAAAGAAGAATGAATACTGCATTTACAACAAGATTTCTTTGGTTTTGGACATTCCCCGATCATTTTCTCTATAGAAGCTAAGGTGAAGTCATCGGTATAGTAGCCGCGATGGTAAAATGATTCTGAATCAAGTTCTCCTCTTCTGGTTTCTTCATAAACACCTAATCCAGCAAATCCACATTTTGAACATTTAAGAATTTGAACAGCAATCTCATCAGAACGACTATCAGGCGGTAGTTCTATGCTTGAAGTTATCTGTAAGGTTCCACCAAAACATATGGGACATTTAAAAACCATTATCTTTCAAAGCTCCAAAAATAACTTTTTTGCGGGTTAAAGAAAAAATTTTACTCTCTTTTTTCAACAACGATCTTACAGTTAGTCGCTAAAGCAGCTATAGCACCTAAAGCTGCCAACCAAGGAACTAGAACCAATCCAATAACTCCAACAGTAGCAGGAATCTCCAGCAAAACATCATCTTTATCGTTTTTAATGATAATTCTCGTAACATTACCCTCGTGAAGAAGATCTTTCACCCTTTCTATTAAATTATCAGAAGAAACAGAATATTCCTCAGTGGTCACTTTAGCAACTCTGGCACCGCAAGAAGAACAAAACATTGCATCCTTATCCAATTTCGCTCCACATTTAGCACAATAAGACAAATTATAACCTCCTAAAGAACAAAAAACTAGAAATCTTTTATTCTTTTAACGATTATGGTGCATTGGTTTTTGAATGTGTGAAAAAATTAAGTGATTGTTTTATTACTTTGACTATTCGGCTTATTCAATGGTCATATTAAGATTATTTTCAGATGGAAGTTAGAATTTTATATTTATTTTATAGAATATAAAACAAAAGCTGATCGTGAAGGCAGATAGAGACTTAGCACGTATTCAATTTTTGTCTTGGTTTTTTTAGTAATGGTTAAATGTGTTTGCTTAGGTATTAACCGGCCATGTCCTCCATATTTGGTGGCATCACTGTCTATAAGCATATGATATTTTCCTGGAGGTGCATGGAATTGGTAATTTTGGTAGGATTGTTGTGGATGAAAGTTAAAGATGAAAATTAGATTTTTTCTTTGAAAGATGATAATTTTGTTTGTTGAATCTTCATGCAAGAGTTGTATATTTGAGGTACTAAATAGATCATGTTCTTTTGCTAAGGTTATCAGGTCTTGATCAAACTTGGCTAGTAAATGATATTTTAGTTTGTGATCGTCTACTAGATGCCATTGTCGCCTTGCGTATTTGTAGGACCAGTTGTTTCCTTGCCGGGGAAAATCTATCCAGTCTGGGTGGCCGAACTCGTTTCCCATAAAGTTTAGGTATCCATGACCAGCAGTGGCTAGTGTGATCATGCGTATCATTTTGTGTAATGCTATTCCTCTTGCTACTCTTAGATTATAGTCATTAATTTGCATATGTTCATACATGTCTTGACCAATTAGTCGAAAAATTAGGGTTTGATCGCCAACTAATGCTTGATCATGAGATTCTGCGTAGCTTATTGTTTTTTCGTCTTTTCTGCGGTTGGTTAATTCATACCAAAGATGGCCTATTGGCCATTCCTCATCTTTGTAATCTTTTATTAAACGGATCCAGTAGTCTGGTATTCCCATTGCAAAACGATAGTCAAAGCCAAATCCACCATTTGAGCTTGAGACAGCCAAACCTGGCATACCGCTAACATCTTCTGCTATAGTAGTAGCGTTAGGGTAAATATTATGGATCATTTTATTAGCTAATGCGAGATATGTTAGGGCTTCTTCATCTACGCTACCATCAAAGTAGTCGTTGTATGATGTAAATATTCTTCCAAGACCATGTTGCAAGTATATCATGCTAGTTACTCCATCAAATCGAAAACCATCAAAGCGATATTCATCCAGCCAGTATCGACAATTTGAAAGTAAAAAATGTAAAACTTCAGGTTTATTGTAATCAAAGCAACATGAATCCCAAGCCCTGTGTTTTCCCCGGGGACCTTCATGGAAATATTGAAAGGGTGTTCCATCAAAGCAACTTAATCCCTCCACTTCATTGCTTGCAGCGTGAGAGTGGATAAGATCCATAAAAACCCTGAGTCCTTGTGAGTGAGCTAGATCAATTAGTTCTTTTAAGTCCTCGGGTGTTCCAAATCTAGAGGAGGGAGCAAAAAAGCTTGAGACCTGATATCCAAAGGATGCATAATAAGGATGTTCTTGGATAGCCATTAATTGTATTGTGTTATATCCTGCATCAACGATTCGGGGAAGTACCTTATTTGTAAATTCTTTGAAGGTTCCAATTTTTTCTTCTTCTTGACTCATGCCAACATGAGCTTCATAGATTATAGGGGCTTCCTTGAATTGTATACCTTTGATTTTCCATTGATATGGTTTGGGTGACCATACTTGAGCATTGAAAATTAGGGTTTTTGGATCTTGGACAACTCTTCGAGCGTAAGCTGGAATACGATCTCCTCTACCTCCAGTCCAGCGAACACTAAGCCGATATAAATCCCCATGAGCTAGCTGGTATGGATCGAGATGAATTTCCCATACGCCATTATTGATCTTTTGCAGAGAAAAATCTTTGCGCTCTTGCCAGTTACTCATATCTCCAATTATAAAAATCTCTGTAGCATTTGGCGCCCATTCCCGAAAAATCCATTCATCTTTGCTGAAGTGAAGCCCAAAATACTCATGTCCTGATGCAAAATCTGCTAAACTCATTTTGCTTTGGGTGAGAACTTTTTCTGTTTTTTCAATAAGTTCTAGTCGATGTCTGATTTGATCAGAAAATGGCATGAGGGCTAAGTCACTTTTCAGCAAACGACTTAGTCGGTCTTCAAGCCGCATCAATAAAACCCTCTCATCCTATTTTATTATCTAGATGATATAGCTTTTTCATTTCCATTACTGCAGAGTTCATGCTGACTTGAGAAAGAGTGTAAATAAGTTTTTATATTTCTCCCTTTTGGGTAATTTCAATATTGAAAGAAAAAGTTTTCTTTCTTATAAAATGATATAAAAAAAATAAGTGAAAATAAGCTTGTCTCCAATTAAATTAAAAATATTACAAACTTTCTTATTGCATGATAAAGCCTTAAAGCCTATAGAGATTTCAAAAGAGCTTGGAATAAAATTTCCTTCAGTTATGATGCATATAATTGGTCTAACTCGAATGGAATATTTGATTTCTCCCGAGAAAGGGTTTTATACTATTACTGCTGAGGGTAAACGGGGTCTAGATTTTTATCTTGACATAGACAAGCCATTGGATATAAAAGTAATTAACCTACAGACTTTTAATGCTCAACTAAAAACAGTTCCAGTTAAATCTATTGATTTTCACATGAAAAGAGGGGACTTTGAAGCTTGGTTTAAAGGGCTTGGTGATTTGGAGCTAGCTAAGAAGACTGGGCTTCTGAGAAAGCAAAGTTTTTGTGGAGAACTATTAAGAAGAAAACTCCAGATCTTGATTGTAAATAGGATTATGGTTTTAGCAAAAATTGCTGGATTTTCAGTAGTAAAAAAATAATTTTATTTAAATAGGAATTTTTATTTGCTAAATCCTGCTATCAAATTCTTTTAGAGACCTCTTTTTGGTTTGTTACTAGAAAGAATGCCATAATAACCACAAAAAACTCACTTTTTTCAAAATAATAAAATAAAATTTTGAACAATTAATTAGTCAATTCGAAAGATACAGCGAAACTTAACTTTTAAATTGAGCCATCTGCAAAGAAAAGATACAGAAAGGAGTTTTATTAATTTGAACAAGGAAAATAGACCTATTAGTAGTGTGGGAAAGTCAATCCGAGACTGGTGGCCTAATCAGTTGAATTTAAAGGTTTTGCACCAGCATTCCGCATTGTCTAATCCAATGGGTGAAAGTTTCAATTATGCTGAGGAATTTAAGAAACTGGACTTTGCTGCTTTGAAGAAGGATCTTTATGTGTTGATGACGGAGTCGCAGGATTGGTGGCCTGCTGATTATGGTCACTATGGAGGATTATTTATTCGGATGGCTTGGCATAGCGCTGGTACTTATCGTATGGGTGATGGTCGTGGGGGGGGTGGGTCTGGTTCGCAGCGTTTAGCGCCGATTAATAGTTGGCCGGATAATGCTAATCTTGATAAGGCGCGTCGTTTGCTTTGGCCAATCAAAAAGAAATATGGCAAGAAAATTTCTTGGGCTGATTTGATGATTCTTGCTGGTAATTGTGCTTTGGAGT
>LFWW01000067.1 GCA_001273385.1 miscellaneous Crenarchaeota group-6 archaeon AD8-1
TATTTCAAGGAATAAGAATAAAGGATTTCTTGTTCTTAATAATTTTAATTTATTATACCTTTTAGGTCTTTCAGGATCTAGCGCACTTTTAATAACAAACAAAAAAAATTTTGTTTATTCTCATCAAGTGAATTATGCTTACTTGAAGCAAGAAGGAAATGATTTCACTATTATGAAGATTAACCCTGGTGAAAATATTCTTAAAGAGATTATGAAACAAGTGAAAAAAATTCAAATAAAAAATCTTATCGTGGATTCAGCATCTATTGAATCATGGAACACTTTAACAAAATTTTCTAATAAAAATATCAAACTTGAAATTGATGGGAATTTAATCAAAAATATGCGAAAGATCAAAACTTCAGAGGAAATTAATCATTTGAGAAAAGCAGGGGAGTTAACTATGCGAGGAATGCAAGTAGCCTCCGAAGTAATTTCTCCAGGAATGAAAGAGGCGGAAATTGTGGCTGAAATAGAATACTCAATAAGAAAAAATGATTTTGGAAGAATTGCATTTGAAACAATTGTTGCTTCTGGAAAAAACTCAGCATTTCCTCATGGTAGTTTTCCAAGTAAAGAAATAAAAAAAGGAGATATTGTAGTTGTAGATGTAGGAGCCAAATATAATCATTATTGTTCAGATATGTCAAGAACTTTTGTGGTTGGGAAGACATCAATAAAACAAAAAAAAATAATTCAAACCGTTCAAAGAGCGCAAAAAGAAGGCATCCAAGGTTTAAAAGATGGTGTTGATGCGAAATATGTTGACAACGTGTCTCGGGAAATTATAAATATAGAGGGATATGGAGATTATTTCGTTCATAGTTTGGGTCATGGTGTTGGATTAGAGGTTCATGAACAGCCAATTATAAGTTCTGCAAGCCAAGACAAACTTGTGTCCGGAAACGTTGTAACTGTTGAACCAGGAATATATATCCCAGATTTTGGTGGAGTACGCATAGAAGATACAATACTAATAAAAAAGGATAGTATAGAAAAACTCACTACTGGGATAAATAATTTTGAATTATAGTCTTTGTACTAATAACTTAATAGACATAGTTAGAAAAGTTTTTGTAAAATAAATTCTCCTTTCTAACTATAAATCAAAAAGATTTCAGAATTTAGGATTTTTTACTTAAATGAAAAAATCAGATATTTCTTTAAAAAATAGAAAAAAGCAAAAAAAAGTAATTATAAGATATTCTAGATGGCTTGTCAAAACTGCTTTTTTATTGATTTTCATGCTTCCAATAGCGTATTTCATTTTTGCTCCTCCATTTCCAGTTTATAGCCTTTTTTTTAGAGGATTAGATCAATCTCCTTTATTTTATGTTCCTTATGGACAATCGGTTTGCAGCTTTTTATTAGTAGATTATAATTTTGCAGCTCCAGGATCATGGTTAATTTGCCCTGTGGGAGGTTTACAGACTTTATTAACGGGAAGGGTTGATTTTTATATTCTAATTCCAACCATTGTAGCTTTACTTCTTTTTTTGATTCCAATTTTCATTTTTGGAAACATTTTTTGTGGTTGGGTGTGCCCTCTAGGTACACTTATTGATGGTTTTGATTCATTCATTGAAAGATTTCTACCTAATATAAATGCAAAACGCGAAAAATGTTTCGATCAAAATAGAGATAAAAAAATAAAAGACAAGGGCTTTATTTGCAAAACTTGTCCTTTTAGCAGATTATTACATAATCAGAATTCTCTTGTAGCTAACGGTGTACTGGTTTCATCCCTTATAGGTTCAGCTATATTCAAATTTCCAATATTTTGCAGTATTTGTCCAATAGGAATTATTACCAAAGGAATGTTTCATCTCAAAGCAATTACAACAATAACTGGAAAGATGATGCCAATTATAATTGAATTATGGCCGATTCCCGTTATTGCCATTCTATCAAGTCTAAGAGAGAAAAGGTTTTGGTGTAGAAAAATATGTCCAGTTGGCTTTACCTTGAATATTTCAGGATCATTTAGTCCATTATTTAGACCAAAAGTAAAACATGATAAATGTGTTATGAAAGAATGCCCAAATACGTGTGAAGATTTTCATTTAGATTATTGTGCTGCATGTAGATTGATTGACCAAAGAAGATGTGAAAAGGCTTGTCCCCAAGGCATTGATTTACTAAATAACGGTTCATTATCTAGATGTACTCGATGTTTTGAGTGTTATATTCAATGTGAAAATGGTGCAATTCAGATTGAAACATTTGATACTCCGGATGCAATACAATTTATTAAAAAAATAAAAAAGAATCTGGGTAGAAAAAACAGAAGATGTATGGGCCCGGGGCGATTTGAACACCCGACCGACAGGTTATGAGCCTGGCGCTCTAACCGAACTGAGCTACGGGCCCTTTATAATATTTCCGTTAATTATGCTGTTTTTGATTAAATTAAACATTTCACTATTAATATTTATTAATTATATAAAACAACTTTGAATTAAGAAATATTCTTTTTAGAGTTTATTCTTTCAAAGTGAAAAAGGTATTCTTGAGCATAGCCAGCGAATTCTCCAAAATAATTTCTACCAAACTCATTTAATTTATAATACTCAGAATTGCTAATCGATCTTGAATTTGAAATTCTGGATATAAATTGTTTAGTGAAATGATCAGAATAATGATTGATAATAGCGCGTTTAATCCAAACATCTACTGGAAAAGCGATAGTTTTTCCTAGAGAAAAAAGTAAAATGCAATCTGCTGCTTTGGGCCCTATTCCAGGAAGTTTAATTAATAGTTTTTTGGCTTCTAAATATGAAAGATTTTTTAATTCTTCAAAAAATGAGTCATATTGAAAAATTATGTTTGAAGACTCAATAACATATTTTGATCTATAGCCTAAACCACATTCAAGAAGCTCATTCCTTTTAGCCAATCGCAACTTTTCAGGTCCAGGAAAAGAGTAAACTATAAAATCATCAAGACTTTTTTTTTGACCAAATTTTCTTGACAATTTAAAAAGCATAGTTCTGATAGCAGCAATACTTTTGAAAGTAGCACATATATATGAAATTAAACATTCCCAAGGATCTTGCTTAATAATTCTTAAACCCCAAAAGCTATTTAATGCCATTTCAATATGCTCATCTCGATTTATTTTGTTTTTAATTTCATTCAGATCATCATTTAGCCCAAAATAATTCTTAACTAGATCCCATCTAGCATTTTCAAAATGCAAAGTTTGGTTTATTTGTTGTATCTTTATTGGGGTAACACCAATAACTCCATACCACCAACCATCTCTTTTTTTCCAATTAAAAACTTGTCCGCAACAAAGAGTAAGATCCAGATCAAATGGTGTTTGATTTAGTTTCAAATATATCCCACCAAATTTTTTCAAATTATTTTAAATTAATTCGAAATTTCCAAACCTAATATTATTTGATATTCACTGAGGGAAAAAATCCTATTAAAGTTATTATAGATTGTCAGACATTCCTGTAAATAGGAGATAACAACCTGAAAACGCTACTAAGAGTTCCAATAGAAGAACTAAAGAATGATCCCTATGCTTCAGTCATTTGTTATCCAAGAAAAAAACCATCTGAATTAAATGAACGCATATCGGAATTAATCAAACATGGAATTACATCAGTGGATTTTATTGGTAAGAATGCGGCTTTTAATATTCCCATTTTAGGCAAAGGATATGTTGGAATCGTTATTAAAGCCTATATTAAAAATAAAGTGGTTGCAGTTAAAATTCGAAGAGTTGATGCAGACAGGAAAGAATTGAAACATGAGGCAAAAATGCTTTTGCTCGCCAATTCAGTTCAAGTAGGTCCAAAGTTTTATGATGCTAGTAAAAATTGTTTGGTAATGGAATTTATCAATGGTAATTTTTTGCCTTTTTGGCTTAATTTATATTACAATAAGAGAATTGTTAAAAAAGTTCTAAAAGAGATCATAGCTCAATGCTATCGTTTGGATAAACTAGGAGTAGATCATGGGGAACTTAGTAAAGCGCCAAAACACATTATTATTAATATTAACCTTCAACCTTTTCTAATTGATTTTGAAACCGCTAGCATAAAAAGAGTTGTTTCGAATGTTACTTCTATTTGCCAATTTCTGTTTTTAGGTTATGGTGAAGTTGGAAAAAAAGTCTTTAAAATTATTGGAATTAGAGAAAGAGATAAAATAATCAATGCTTTGCGAAAATATAAGAGTGAAAAATCTAATAGCAATTTTCTGGGAATTATTCAAACTTGTTTGTCCTAAATTACATATTCCAATTTGGATTTCTTTTTTCTTTTTAGTTTATTTTTATCTATATTAAATTCTCTTATTAATTGGTAAAGATCAAGCCATTTTTCAATTTTTTTTTGACGATCTACATTCTTTTTATTATATAAAAGAGGAGTCTTGTTAACAAATAGCCAACTGTAAGTATCTTCTTCCATATGTCTCCCAAAACTCCAAGTAAAATTATTTACATTTATCTTCTATGGAAGATTTTACTAGAAAAATAGAATAGAAAAAACCAAAAAATGGTCCATATTCAAGCTAATATAGTATTGAGTTCATCTTTATTTTGAGCTTCCTTTATCTCGAGAGCAATACGTCTGCCCATATACATGTTTTCTCCATATCTAAGATATGCATATGGAGAATTTCCTATACCTATATTTGTCCCTGCCACAATTCTCGCTGAAATTTCAAAAGTGTAGATCTTCAAATCATCTGTTATAACAGTCTCTAAACAGAATGGACCAATAATTCCTGGAGGTGCTAGATCTACAGCTTTTTTATGTACATTTTCACCCATTCTAATTAATTGTGGTAACAAAGATTCTCGGAGAGTCAAGGGAATATTACCAACAATTGTATATGTAGGATTAATTTCAATTTCAAGTTGCTCACTTGCTGGAATTTTACCTATTGAGTCAACAGCAGATTCATATCTTTTATCAACTCCTAATAACTCCACATCATGTTTTAAAATAGAACTAAAATAATGAGGATAAACATTAACACCTAAGGCATATTCTTGAAGATGAACTTTATCTAAATCCTCTATTTTTAGCAGTCCTCTAAAAACCATTTCATTAAACTTTTTACGAAAACTTGAAGGAGAATTTGCTAGGAAATAGCCCTTTCCACCTTTTGCTCCAGGCAACTTTGCTATTACTAATCGGTCAATCTCATCAGGTTTTTTAAAAGTTTTTGGTAAAAGTAGTCCTGCTTGACTAAGCCATTCTGCCTGTTTATTACGATTAGCTTCCCAATGAAGTAATTCTCGATTTCCAAACATTGGTACAAAAAGATTATTGACAAGATCTTCCGTGCTGAGATAAGCAGTAAAAGATCCGTGAGGAATTAAAATAACATTTAAACTTTGCAATTTTTCTTGAAGGGAATCATTCAATAATTCACTAAAATCTTGCACTATAATTAGATTATCAACCAAAGGAAATTTCCTATATATTATAGCGTTCTCTTTTTTGCATACACAGACTGTCTTAAATCCTTCTTCTTTGGCACCTTTAAAAATATTAAGAGCAGAATGCGAACCAAGAGTGCCTATACATAAATCATTCTTCTGATAAGATTGGATCAGATCGCTTCTGTTTTTATTAACTGTCAAGTAACCACTTCCATTAATCTACCTGTATTAATAGCAAGTTTTATTTCCATAGCAACTCTCCTGCCAGGACCTACTTCAAATCCATATTTATATTTCATATATGGCGATGTAGGTTCCACACAGGGACAACCTGGCACTCGTGGACTTAAATCAAAGACGTAGAATTTCAAATCTTTAGAAATAGCTCCTTGAAGGGCGAAAAGACCTATCATTCCTGGAGGATATTCTTTTTTACAGGTTTCTACGAACTTTTCTGCCGCAGAGAATATTTTTTCTATTTGGCTTTCTCGCATAGTTGCACCCATATGTCCAATCTCTATGTTCTGAGAAGAAATGTTTATTTCAAGTTGCTCTTGTGCTGGAAGATCCAAAATTCCATCAA
>LFWW01000017.1 GCA_001273385.1 miscellaneous Crenarchaeota group-6 archaeon AD8-1
GTGAATTCTCTTTCTGATAATTCTGCTTTTAGTGAATCTGGAACTTTTGGTTTTGATGCAATATCAAATATTAGTCGTTCATGGGGGAGTTTGATTATAGTGAAGTTTTTGTCAGCGGCTCTGATTCCTCTGATCCTATCTATTCCCTTTTTTGGAATATTTTCTGAGATTTTGTCGCCAGTATTTACTGCCCACACAACAAAAATAAGCACTATTAGAATGGTAATTACACCTCCTAATGAGGGCTGTTGGAATATGTCTAGTAGACCTCCTGTGAATCCCCAAAACCCCAGTCCAAAGGCTATTCCGATGAATGTTGGTATTTTTTCGTTTGTGAAGAATCTATAGAAAAATGCTAGTAGCAAGACTATGAAGAATGCTATTGTTCCTGAAATTAATCCATCTAGTAATCCTGCTAGAATGTCTTGTAACATTTTGATCATTTTTTATTGATTGATATTGTGTTATACTTTTAATATTAATCAAATTAACGGTTTTTACTTTTGGATTTTTTTCTTCTTTCTCATTTTGCAGCCTTTTCTTGAGTGCATAAAAATTAGAAAAATAAATTTATTCAATAGATTCTTATCTATTTCTCAAAGACCAAAAACTAGAATAGAATCTAAGAGGAATAGGAAAATGCCTGATTCATGTTAACACGAAGATAACATATGAGAGGTTTATAACATAACGACAAACACACTTTATAATACGAGTTGGCGAGTGATTGCGGGTCTTAAAGATCTTGATAATTTCGCTGTTACTTTAGAGTTTGCTGAGAAGATTATTTCTGGTTTTAGTGGTTGTAATAATTATTGGGGACAGTACAAGATACATGGTGTACAATTTCGAATATTGGGTGCTCTTGCTAGTACTCTCAAGATGTGCCAAGATCAACAAATGTCTCTTGAAGCTGAGTTTTTGGGGAAGCTTACAAAGGTGTTTAGCTTTCGTGTTAACGGTGATCGGCTTGAGCTTGATAGCAAGCAGGGCAAGATTCTTCTCGTGCTAAGGCGTACTGGAGTTGAAGATCTGCTTGGAAAGTGGCAGGTGATTAGTATTCATTTGCCCAAGAGAAAGGCAATTGTGAGCGTTAGCGATGTTCTGTACTTAACCTTTAGAAAGGATTTTGTTCAAGTTAGTGCTGGATGCAATACATTTAGAGGAGTATGGGGTTTAGAAGGAAGGATATTGTATTTAGGTCCTTTAACTACTACCTTAAAAGAGTGCGAGGAAACCGCGATGGTGCAGGAGAAGGCGTTGCTAGATGCCTTAAATTCTGTGGTAGGTTGGAGATTAGCTGGTAATAATCTCTTCCTTTTGCGAAGTGATGGAGGCATTGCAGTATCATTGCTTAGGTCAAATAAAGCCTAAACGAATTTGTGATACAATCAGCTCACACAGTTGAAGAAGCGAAAGAAATAGGAAAAGTTGGTTTTGAACCATTTGTTATAATAAATGGTATATGCTTTTCCGTAAACGAAAATAAGTAACATGCAGTAAGAATGTTACCAGATCAACAAAAACTCCATCAAAATGCCCGAGATGAAGTAACCCATTTAGGATTGTGTAAATTCTTATTACACACCGCTATCTTTTCCCATTTTTAGATTCTATATAATAAATCAAGAAAGAATAGAATAAGTTAATTATAGTTTATAAAGGAACTGTTATTGAAGAAAATTGTAATTTTCTCCTTTTTCGTTTGTCTTGGGTATTGTAATTGTGAATTGTGCTCCTTTACCTTGTTTTCCTGTTTCTTTTATTATCCAATTATATGAATCACAAATTTTTCGAATTAAGAACAGTCCATACCCAGTTCCTTTTCCATAACCTTCCTTGAAAATCTTCTCCTTCTCACCCTCTGAAATTCCATTACTATTATCTTCATAAATTAATGAAAGATTGTTGTTTCCTTCTGTGTAATAAAGCTTGATTTGATCAACATTTTTAGCATACTTTATGGAGTTATCTAAAAGGTTATAGAACACTTGTATTAACAAGGAATCTGCCATAACTTCTAAATTATCACATTCATTAACAAGATTTATTCCATCTAAACCTGAAAGCAACATCCTTGCTTCCTTAAGACTAAAACCTACATTCACAAAGGACATATCTTCCGGACCTAACTTTTCATAATTCTTAGCAAATTCAAAAATCTTATCAGTTTGGTTTATAGCAGATTCAATACTCTTCAAATATTCTGAGATAATTTTATTGTTTTTTACTCTCTTCTTAGCTAAATGAACATTGTTTCTAATGATGGAGATCTTATTGCTTACATCATGTCTTGTTAGCTTGCCAATTACATCCAACTTTTCATTAACCAAAGCCAAGTTATCAGAAGCGCAATCAAAGCATTATCAACTTTTTTCCGATCAGATAAGTTCCTACCTATTGCACATATCCAATTTTTACCCTTAGGACTCTTTACAAGAACACCCACATATTCAAAGGGAATGCACTTACCATCTTTAGTCATAAGAGACATTTCTAATCTGTCTCTCCCATTCATGATAATCTTCTTTATTGTTTCTTTTGATCTCTTTAGATCCTCTTCAGAATAGTAACTTGTAGGAGCCTTCAATGATCTAATTTCCTTATTATTATAACCTGAAATTTTTTTGAAAGCAGTGTTCCATTGTATTGCTTTTCCAGTTTCAGGGTCAAAAATGAAAAAAGTATCGTCTATTTCATTTATAACATTGTCAATAAAATATTTTTGAGATCGGAAATTATCTTCTGCTTTTTTGCGTTCGGTTATATCTAATAGAATTGCTTGAATCCCGATATTCTTTTGATCTTTTTTAATATATCTTAAGTGTGCTTCACCATAACGCTGAGTTCCATCTTTTCTATAGTAAACAAATTCAAAGGGTGGTGGTAGTTTTCCTCTGAGGAAACCAGTGAAAATTTTTATGTATTTAGGCATATCTTTTGTTCTGAGAGTTCCAAGCTTTGTGAAGTGTTTTCCAACAATTTCATCTTCAGAGAAACCAGTCAAGTTCAAAAAAGCTTGATTTACTGAAGTTACTCTACCATTCATTCTTAGAGTTGCAATACCTGAAGGTGCTCGCTCAACAATATTTCTGTATTTTTTCTGATTTTTTTAGGATTTCTTCGGTTTTTTTTCGTTCTGTGATATTTCTGATTACTGCCATAGAAACAGGTTTTCCTTTGTATTGAATAGAGGCTGTATGTATTTCTAATATTATTTTATTTCCATTCTTTTTAACAACTGGAATTTCATACACAGCTGGAATTGTATTTCCAGCCATACGTTTCTTATATCTATCCATCAGCATCTCTCGATTTTCATCAGAATTAATTTCTCAAATTCTTTATCTATTAACTCCTTTTGCTCATAACCAACCATTTCTCCAAGACTTTTGTTTGCAAATTTAATTATGTTATCTTGAAGAATAGCAACTCCATCTGCAGCTCTTTCGATTAAAACACGATATTTTTCTTCACTCTCTATAAGCAATTGTTTTGATCTGTGTTTTTCCACTTCTTGAATAATAGCGTAAGCAAGTTCGCCATAGACTGTCTCTGGTTTTCCAATTTTATTGATATAACGGTTTGCTCCCAAGTTTAATGCTTGAATTGCAACTTCTTCTCTTCCTTTTCCTGTAAATAAAATGAATGGAATAGTGTTGTCTTTTTCTTTTAGTTCTTTTAAGAATTGTAAACCATTTTTTACTGGCATTTGATAGTCTGAAACTACAACATCAAACTTTTTTTTATTCAGTTTAGAGTATGCTTCTTTTACAGAGGATGCCAAGTCTACTTGGATTTGTCCTTGATTTTCCAAGATTTCTTTTGAAACTTTAAAGAATCCAATTTCATCATCAATAAATAAGACATTAATAGGCTTATCTTTGGTGAATCTTTTTTTATCAGTTTTTGTTGATTCAAGACGCTCTTTAATTAATATTACCGATTTACCACCTTTTTGGATTACAGATTCTGTATCTATCCATGCATATTTACTTAAAAATAGTTACTTACAAAAAAGAGATGGAACAAAAACAAAACAAATAAAATACATCATTTATGGACGAGATGAGGTAATCTATGCCGTTTGGGGATATCTGCCAGAAACAACCCCCATTTTTTAATTAAATTTTTAAACAAATTACTTAACATATAAACATATGGCAAAAAAACCAATCGATGAATCTTCATTATTAAATCAAGAACTTAGGAAATTAAAAAGATACAAGATTATTGTGTATGTTATATTATTTGTCATATTTGCTTTGGCTGGTGTTATATATTCTATTTTAGAAATTAATTTCTTATTAGGACTTATAACTATCTTGATTACTGGAGTCATTATTTCGTTAATTATAGACAAATTTTTTGAAAAACAGAAAAAAATCCTTATGCACAAATATGGGATAAATGAAAAAACAGGCACACATAACCACAAAAAGATCCGAACCAAAGAAAAAATGGAAGATAAAATAGAAAGACTTGAAAAAGAAATCGAAAAACTAAAAAAAAGAACAGAAAAAACAGCTTGAATAAGAATCTCTCCAATTCATGGTTAAATTTAAAACCTGTGTATTTGAGATGCTTTCTTATACCATAATTCAGTTAGCAAAACTTTTTTGAACTATAGAATAAGCATTTTTTGATATACCAAAAAAAGGTAAAACAAGTTTTCATAGTTAAAAAAAAGGAGTAACAAGTATATGCCAATCCTTTTTTGCGTATACAACCTTAAAGACAAAAAAATGACTACAGAATATGACAAATATCTTGTTGACACCAAGGTTCCAGGAATAAGAGGGGCTCCTTGGTGTACTGCTTTTCATACTTGGAAGGTAGAAAATGTTCTTGCACCTGCTGTTTCTGAACCAGTTGGAGCTTTACCTTCAGAATCACCTTATAGTTATATTGCTAAGATGGAAGTTTCTGATTTGAATGTTATAGTGGAGTTTCTTGGAACGGAGGATGGCAAAAAATTCATGGGGTCTTGGAGTGTTTATCTTGATCCTACAACTATTTTTACAATGTGTCGCAATATGGAGTAGAAACGAAGTTTCACTACACACTAACAATCTTCCCTTTTTTCATTACCTAATGATCCCAGCAAACACTTTTTAAACCACAAAAACACGCAAATAAAAAATCAATAGCCGAGATGAGGTAGCCTATTTTCAAAAAAGTGGCATTTTCAATATCACTCGTAATCTTTCCCCATTTTTAGAGATTCTGTGAATTTGATTATCGAACCATCTGTGTTGAGATGATATTAAGCTAATTTATAAATAGAAATTTGTTAGCCGAGTATGGTATGCTATCTTTATTGTATTTTTTAAAATATTTTTTTGTTAATTTACGAACCTTTTTTTCATCATCTGCATATTTTAAATGCAGAAGTTCATGAATCAAAGCAGCTAAGCCACGGCTTTTTATGTATGAAAAAAGTATTTGTTTTCCAAATCTAAATGCAATTTTTAGGCATAAGTTTCTATTTTTAGGAAAAATTTTGATTTCTCCTTTTTGATTACATTTTCCTATTAGCCATTGACCTTTTTTATTTCTGACTGGAAATACCCTAATGCTTATCTGAATTATTTTATTTTCAGGAATTTCTTCTTTTTTTAGGATATATTTGATGAATTTCTGATATTTTTCTTTGGTAATTAGTTTGAGAGTATATTCTGAGTATTTTTTATAGAAAACAAGATCATTATGTACTATTTGGTTATTTTGAAGTTTTGCTTCTATTATTGTTTTGCTGGTTAACAACAAATGAACCTCTGGAATAGCGTCATCTGAAGAATTTCAAAGTAATAATTAATTATAAAAAATGTAATTTCGCTATATTAAGATTAGGTTGCTAAAAATAAGTTTTAGAATATATTCTTGATTAATTTTTTGATGCTAGAATGTCTGTAATAATTAGGATTGACCCCACTTGCATTTTAATTAGTCTTTGGATAGGGATTGGTTCAAATTGAGCTTTGAGATTTATTTTTTTTATCTGCTTTGAGATCTTTATGTCAATTTGTTTCAATAGCTTCAATATTTTAGCATTTTTTTCAGTATCATATATGTTTTTCATTATTCGCCAAATCTGTCCTAATCGAATCAAATTCTCCATATGAACCATTACATTATTTTCAAATAGCTCAAAATTTGTAGCATTTCTGTCTTCAATTGATCGAATTTTTGTTGTTTCATAATTTAATGACATTTTTGTGTTGGCAATAGTTTTTAATACTGAATTTAAAAGCAAGTAATTAGCTGAGTTAAAAAAAGGCTCAATTTTTTTTAAAATATCTACACAATATTGAACATTCTTGGTTTTTGTTAATTCACTTTTTTTAAGCAATTTTTTTAGCTCAATCTTAGATGTATTATTGTCTTTTTTTATTGATGAACTAAAAAGCGGCACTTCACAATTAAAACTAAATCCTCCAATTCTATCCAAGTACCATTCATCACTACAAGCTCCTCTTCTAATAGTAAAGAGTTTTTCTGGTTTATATCTTTGATAAAAATCAATATAATCCCTTAATCCATACATCTTATAAAAACCTGGAGAAAAACTCTTGCTGAATAATACGTCAGGATTTGAAGAAGAAAGGGGCATCTTAAGTGAATTAGATAATTTTCTTAACCGCAGGTACGCTTCTGGCAAATCCTCGCTAAAATAAAAGTATGTATTATAAAACCCGGAATGGTGAAGATTACATAACAAGTCAGGTTTTTCGTTTTTAATAACTTCTAATATAGCTTTAGATTCAGGTCTTGAGTGAACCCATTTATAATCTTGATATTCAAATGGAAAAGTCCATTCATATTGTTCTTCTGTAGATTCTCTATAATAGAATTTTGCCGTTTTTTCGAGTGAACTATAATTATGAAACCAACCTTCGTTCATTGTCATTCCTCGTTGTTCTAGAATCGGTATAATTAGCCATCTCCACTCGAAAAACTGAGCCTTAGGATGATTTGCCATCCAATTAATAAGGTGAATTGTAACTAAACTACCCAGAGGTTCATCACTATGAGGCACACCAATTATTAAAGCTGTTTTTTTTCCTTTACCAAACGTATACATTCTAAGAGGTTTATTATCTGCTGTTTTGCCAATTATTAATTCTTTGATTATTTGCGATTTCCTGAAAGTTTTCAGAATATTTTCAATTTCTTTTATTTTCAAGAATCTATTATATTGTGGAACATCCTGGAGTATTTTATTGAAGTAAGTCTGTATCAAATTTGAACTTCAACACCCAATCCAGGTTTTTCTGAAGGAATTATATAACCTTCTTCATACCTAGGTCCACCTTTTGCCACATCATTATCAAAATCTAACACTGAGTCCAAATCAGCATATTGAACATTTTTAAAGCCGCAAGCGAAATGAACACCAGCCGACATTGCAGCCATGGATTCGTTCATACATCCTACCATAATAGGTACTTGTGCAATTTCTGTGATTATATTTGCTTTAATAGCGTTGGATATTCCTCCGATCTTCATTAGCTTAATGTTAATCATGTCAGCAATTTCAAGTCTAACTAGCTTAATATTATCTCTTAACGTTAGAGCTGTTTCATCAGCCATAATAGGCACTGAACATTGATTTGTAACATCCTTTAAAGAATAAAGATAATTTGCCTTTGTAGGTTGTTCAAAGATTTCAATTGTAATATCTTCTTTTTCTAAAGTTTTTACTAGTTTTAATGCATCTTCAACCGAATAACCCTCATTGGCATCAAGTCTAATTCTAACTTTTTTGCCAATTGCTTCATGAATAGAAGTGATGTTAATAATATCCTGGTTTATGTTAAATCCACATTTAATCTTAATTGATTTAAAACCTTCAGATTCAATTTTTTTTGCTTTTTCTACCATTAATTCAGTAGGATTTAATCCAATAGTAACTGATGTTAAAATTTTTTCTCTATATCCCCCTAATAACCTAAATAAAGGCATGTTTGATTTTTTTCCTAAAATATCATAGAGAGCTATATTTATTCCAGCCTTCAAAGAAGGATTTCCTTTTAGATTTTCCTCCATAATAGAATTTAATAGATTAATTCTTGTTGGATCGGCTCCAATTAAGGTTTTCTTTGCCATATTAAAATTAGTGAGTACAGTTTTTTTTGTTTCTGAAGTGACTATGTCAGGAGCTGCACATCCCCATCCAACTAATTCTTCATCAGTTTCTAAACGAATGATAATATTATCTGCAACTTCAATTGTTTCATTAGAAATCGAAAATGGTTCTTTTAATTTCAATTCTATTGGAATTGCTTCTATTTTAATAATACGCATTTTTGGAGAAATCCTCCATGCTTTAATATTTGTTCTATTGTTATAGAAAGCTATATCAACTATAGCAGTTCTATAAGTTGGCTCTAAAAGAATTATGCAGAAGTAGTTAATTAACAATATATGATATTAAAATAAATATTATCCATGATTGATTTTGGTGATTATTTATTTGATTTGAATTAAACATGAGAAATTCTTAAAATAAATGATTAGATAACGGATTGAGAATATGATGAATGAATATCCTTCTGGGATCTATTTAGCCAAGGTTAGTGAAATTAATTCAATATATGCTATTGAAAAAAAATGTTTTCCTAGTAGGGTTGCTTATTCAAAATCACAGCTAAAAAGATTAATTTTGGATAATAATAGTATATGCTTAGTTGAAAAAAATGATGAAATAATACGCGCATTTATTATCATTGCCTATGATTTTGATTCATTAATTGGTCATATTGAAACAATTGACGTCGACCCTGATTATCAAAAGCAAGGAATAGGATTGAAGCTTCTTAAATCGGCAGAAATTGATATGAAATTAAAAGGTGTTGGTTGGTCTCAATTAGAAGTTTCTGAAGGAAATAGCTCAGCGATAGAGCTCTATAGAAAATCAGGATATAAAGTTAAAGAAAGAATTGCTTATTACTATATATTTAACCATTATAACACTAGAGCTGCCTTAAGAATGATTAAAACTCTTTGATATATTTAGGTTGAGGACTATTTATCCATGTTTCTTTTTTGATAATTGAAAATCCTTTTGTGTATTTTTTAAGAATATTAATAATTGATAATCTAAAATGAATAGGAATTAATTCTAAATCACTTGCATTTCTGTGAATATGAATAGTTTCAATATGATTTATTTTGTTATTCTTTAAATTTGGTGACATTTTTGAAAGAAAAAGCGCAAAATTTTTTTCATCTTCATCCAGCTTGAGATTTCCTTTGACGAGAAGATTGGGTAACAGAGCAACATTTTCTTTGGTGTAACCTAGAAGTTTAGGGTTCACTTTATTGGCTAATAAGAATAATAGAATTCCTTGACACTTAGAACATTTTCCGCAAGGCAGCAATTTTTTATTGTGAAAATGGCAACTATGGCAAGATCTTTGTAGCTGAGCTAATTTAGGGTATCTGCTTGTTAAAATTCTCTCTACAATTAATCCTGATATTGACCTTACCAAACTCCATTGTCTTAATCCTTTAATTCTCTTGGAAAACCATCTTTCCATTCTTAAGTCAAAATCTTGGCTTTGATCATAAATACCAAAGAAATGTTTAATTCCTTTAAAGTATGGAGCTGTACGGGGATCGTCAAACTCGCTTCCAATCAGTATATTTCCAATATTTCGTTTTATAAAAATTGGGAGAAGCAAAAACACATAGAATGGAAAAATACTTAATCTTATTGGATAAGTGTCAAACCATATCTTCCTATGATCTTTTCTAATGATTCTCATGTGATCTAGCATAAATGTGTATAATCTATCAACATTTGTCCAAACTCTCTCTGTATTAGGATCGATTTCTATGAATTTTCTATAAGCTGGAAGGGCAGTTCGCCAATGACCACCACTTTCATTAACATATAATGGATGCACTTTTGCTCCAATTTCCTTAAGAATTCCATATGTTAGAAGACTTTCTTTTCCTCCGCTAGAAAGTAATCCACAGGAATTTTTATTGAGGTCCTCTTTAATCATTTTATCAACATCTAAACCTGTGTGGACAATATTAGTTTGAAAAAATGTCTTCCAGTTTGGGATACTATTTGCAATTTCAAACTGTTGAATTATGTATGGATTTTTTATTCTTAAGAATTTATTAACTAAAATATCTTTTGAAAATATTTCCAGTAAATCCCTAATTAGCGAGTAATCGGCTTTTGTGATTCTAAAATTTAATTTTATTTTTTTTGTAAAAAGACCATAATTTAATAATGGCATAACAGAAGCCATCTGAATTAAAGGCTGAGATTCGTATAATAATAAATTATCATATTTCGCGAATAGATTAAATTCGCTCTTTTGTTTATTAAGATCAAAAATTATAATTTTTGTTATAAATCTTTTATTTTTTATAGCTGGTTCAGATATTTCGATTTTTTCAAAACACTGCAAATTAGTTGAATTAGACTTTGAGTTTTTCAATTTTATCCACTATTTTTGAAACACCATCAGTTATCGGATCTTCAATAGGAACTTTAAATTTCTCATACATCTTTATTTTGATCTGATTTATTCTTTCCAAAGTTAGGCCTTCATGATTTATACCTATTCCTAATAGAGGACGTTTAGATAATAGCCTGGCAATCTTTATCACTCGACTAGGATTAGGCATTGGAAAGCTTGGAAATCCATCTAGATGTGGTCTGCCTGGAGCATCTTGTAAAATAAATCCATGAATCTGTCCTGCAGCCATAATCTCAAATCCTCCTGGAAAGAATGGATGAACAAGACTTCCTTGTCCCTCAATTATTATAAATTCTGGTTTTTGATCTTTCCATGATTCAATTATTGCTCCTTCGATTCCTCCGGATACAAAATCATTAATCATAGCGTCTAAAACTACACCATGGAGCCATCCTTGCATCCATCCAGTTTGTCCAGTAAAAATCATATCAGCAGATCTTCCCCGGCGTTTTAATTCATTTACTAATAACACTGATGTTGTTCTTTTTCCAATAGCAGAGTCAGTACCCAAGCTAGCTATTCTGATAGATTTAACCTTGCTTATCTCGCCTGTATAAAAACGCTTATAGTCTCTGAATATTTTTCGTACATCAATTATTTCACAATTATTTTTTTCTGCTATTGAAGAATATCTTGTATTTTCTGAGATAAATTCATGTAAACCTGAAATTACATTTAAACTATGTGATAGAGCCCATTCAACAGCTTTATCATATCCTTCAGGTAGATTACCTCCTTCAGATACTGCTCCAATGATAAATACTTCTGGCTTTGTCTTAAGATATGCTTCTTCTAAACTTGAAAATAAAGGAATATTTCTCTTTTTTCCATCAAGTATTTCTCCTGCATCTCCATTTGGCGCTTTTGAGTCTATCACTCCTAAAATATCAAATCTAGTCGTATATCTTACTAATCCGTGCGCTGTTTTTCCATTAGCTGAAAGATACTGTTTTTCACAATAAATTATTGCTTTTCTCTTAGGCAAGATTACGCTTTCCTTCCTGTCAAAATTACAACGAATCTGTCTCCTGGAAAAGGTTGTTTTTTATGCCGATCCATTAGGGCAATTAGACCTGCAGTTGAGGCAGGAAGAACGCTTAACCCTTCCATCTCTCTTAATAGTTTAGAATATTCTCTCATTTTTTTATCGGTTGCAAAAGCTGCCCAACCACGGGTATCCCTTATTATTGAAAGCGCATATTCCCCATCTATTGAGCGCCAATTAACGAGTGGTTCATTAATCGATGTGTTTCTAATCCTTTCAGGCAATAAATCAACACATTTTGGAGTATTTTTTACAAAAGCTTGCACTATTGGGTTCATTCCATATGAAGATCCGGCGATAAATTGTGGAATTCTAGATGTTTTTCCTCTATTATATAGGCTTACAAACCCGCGATATATGCCTGCCAATGTTGATCCATTTGAAACTGGCACAGCTACTGCTAATGGAGCATCGCGAAGTTCGTCATATATTTCATAGGCAATTTCGCCATAAGCTTTCAATTGTAAATTGATATTGGATCCGCCTGGATTAGCATCATAATAATCATTTTTTTCTGCTTCTAATTGACATATTTTCACTGCTTCTTCATAATCTCCAGGAACACGAACAATTTTTGCTCCATACTTCGTCATTTCTTTAATTCTATTTGTGTGATAATTTGATGGAATATAAATTAAACCATCTAATCCTGCCAGAGAGGCTGCTAAAGCTATAGAAGCTCCATAATTACCGCAGGAGGCGACGGCAATTTCCTCATAGCCTCTTCTTAGAGCATCTAATGCTTGGGCAAAAGCAATACGATCTTTTTGAGTGCCGGTAGGATTTCCTCCTTCAAATTTTAAGTAAATTTGTCTTAAACCGATTTCTCGTTCAATATTTTTGCCTCTCGTTAAATTCGTATCGCCAATTTCTGAATCAATAATTATTTCAAAACTCTCTAGTCGCTCTTCTAAAGTTCTTGTTTTATCAATTACAATTTTTCTAAGAGAATCCAATTCAGGAGTAATTGTTGGTATTTGGGAAGTAGCTCCATCCAATAAAGAAAAGAAGTTATTTTTTTCTCGCTCTTCTTGCAATTTATTCAGTTTTTCTAATGGCTTCTTTTTGTTTTCTTTAACCATAAATAATAACCTAAGTATTTAATCCGCCTAATACTCAGAGGATTATTAAATTTATCGTTAAGTGAATAGCTATAAATTAAGGAAAATAATATATTTTTTGATAAAAAAAATATTGTGAGAAAATAAGAATCTAGATGAGTTTTGTTTGTCTTAATCCTCGTATTCGTCTTCTGGCCATTCTTCGTCTATCCATTCTTCTTCCTCTTCTTCAAAGATCATAAGCCATGACCTCCTTGTATGGTGTGCATCCACACTAGAATATACTCTTTTTTTTATAAAAAAAAGCTTAAAAAATTCTTATTTAGGCAAATATTCCTAGAAAAAAGCCACATTTTAATCATATATATAAAATTGTAGTTTTTAATATAATAATTACCTAATTAATTACATTTATTATACATAATCAATTCAAAACTAAACGAAATTGTTTTTTCAGGTTTTTTACCTATAAAAATTTTTGTGAATAGTTTTCCAATATTGAAAAGAGGAATATTTTTATAAGGATTAGCCAAATGGCATAAAATTGACAGGCGATTAGAAATTGCCTAAGACAAAGAAAGAAAAAATTGCTGGATTATAAAGACATAAACAGCTGAAACGAGAAAAGGAAATGAAAAGAAAAGAGAGAAGAAACATTTCTATTCCTAAAAAACATGGAAAAAAGAAATAGTATTCTTTTAAAATAGTCTGTTAAGTGATTTTTTCATTATTTTTTTATTCTAATGGGTTATTACTTCCTAGATAGAAAATTGTCAATATAGATATGATAAGAGTACCTATCAAAGTGAATATTATTATTTTCTTTCTTCGTTTCCATCGAAAATAGGAATGATCCATTGTATTAAAAGGATTCTTGTAAAGATATTTTACAAATCCAGAATAAGCTCAGGTCAAGAAATATTGACAACCTATGTTTATTTCATGTAATTCTATTCTCTAAAATTTAGAAAATGAAATATATACTAAATAAATAGGAATTTGAGTTGCATACCATGTCAATGGAGATATCTCCCTCAAAACTTCCATTTTTTTATGATTGGTTGATTTAAATTTTAATGAATTATATTGTTCTAAGCAATTTATTAAGCAAAATTCCTTTTAGAAAATTAAATGAATTCCAATTTGTTGTAAAACAAAAAACACATAAATTACACAAAGCAACAAAGCACTCCTTCTAGTAATTCTTTCACTCACACTAACAAAATACCACATTATTAAAGAAGATAATAAAACATAGAACATAATATTCTCAACAGCCAAAATATGAACTTCAGAAAAAGACAATAATGAAGAAACGCCAAGAACAAGAGTCACATTAGTAATACAACTACCAAAAATATTACCTAAAGCCATACCAAAAAGTCTCTTCTTCAAAGCCTGAATAGTAGTTGCAAGCTCAGGCAGAGAAGTACCCAAACCTATAACAGTAGCCCCAATAATAGAAGGGGCCAATCCAAAAGATTCTGCAATAACAATTGCATTATCAACAGTAAATTTAGAAAATAAAATAATTAGAATAACACTAGCCAAGAATTTAACTCCAGCAAACGCAACTTCACCCCTCTTTACTTTCTCAATAGGCTCAATTTTGCTAGTTTTTCTAGAAATTATCAAGCTAAAATAAACAAATAAAACAAGCAAAACAATACCTAAAACTGGAGTAAGAGTACCTCTCTGAACAATAAAAAGAGGAATAACTGAAGAAATAAACAAAAACTGAACTAGCTCCTTTTGAGACCCACCTTTAAGAGATATGGCAGATTTACTCACAAAAACAGCCAATCCAATAATCATTGTAAGATTTGCCACATTTGAACCTAAAATATTACCGACAGCTAATCCTGCTTCCCCACTCATAGCTGCTAGTGATGAAACGGAAAGTTCAGGTAGAGAAGTCACAAGTGAGAGTAAAATAAAACCTGCGGCTACCTCAGATAGACCTAATCCACTAGAAATAACAAGTACATATCTAATTACTCTATCACTAAAAATGCCAATTAAAACCAAAGAAATAAGCAGAATTAATATATTTAGAATCGTTTGTTATCACCTGAACACAACTTCTTAGCTTGCATAGTATTTTCTTATTACAGTTGAGATATTAGGAAGTATTTTTATCTTCTTAGAGGAATTTTTTATATTTTTTTGCTAGACCTTTTTTTCATATTAATTTGATTAACTTGAGGATCTTGGCAAACACTTTTTAAACCAAAAACCCAATCATAGAAAAGCTATGGCCGAGATAAGGTATTCTCGACCGTTTGGGGATATCTCCCAGAAGCAACCCCATTTTTTATTCAAAGCTTATTGTTTTTAATTGTGCTTGTCTAGTTTGGTTGTTTCTATGGTTTTATTGCAGTATACTCAAGTCTCCTAATATTTTCCTAGTCTGTTTAGAATAACACCTTTTCTTTCTTATGCTTAAACTTGGAAAATTCACTTTAAATAAGGAAAAATACATAGAATATTTGTAAATGAATTTTCGTAAAGCAAAAAAAAATATTAGATTCCAATTTAGAGCCAAAACAAAACAGAGTAAAATATTTTTTTGCCTTTTCTTGTTTTGGCTAATAATTTGGTTAGTTATTCTTGGTGCTTGGTCTAAAGGAAATATTGTTCATTCTGGGATTTATACTTCATCCATAATTAATAAGCGAAATAATTGGTCAATGTTTCATAATGATTTGAGTAATTCGGGATATTCAACTTCTTTAGCTCCAAGAACAAATGAGACCGCATGGAGATTCAATACAGGAGGTCCAGTAGATTCACCGACTGTGTCTGGGGATTTTGTTTACATTGGTTCATATGACGATTATTTTTATGCATTAAATATTTCTGATGGAAAGCTAATATGGAGATTTAGAACAGGAAATAACGTGTTATCTCCTGCAGTCATATCGGGAGGTTTGGTTTATTTTGGATCTGAAGATAATAATATTTATGCTCTTAACGCAACTTCTGGAGATTTAGTTTGGAAATATACAACAGGCTTCTATGTTGATTCTGCTCCCTGTGTTATTGAAGGAGTAGTTTATTTAGCTTCTGAAGATTTCAAAGTTTATGCTTTAAATGCTACAAGTGGAGATTACATCTGGAGTTACAAAACTGGGGATATGATTATGCTATCATCTCCGGTTATATCTGATGGGATTTTGTATATTGGCTCTGTTGATAGCAAAATATATGCTTTAAATACAACATTGGGACAGCTTATTTGGTCATATGCTACAGGTGATTCTGTAGTTTCAACACCTGCAATAGCATATGATGCAGTGTTTGTTGGTTCGGATGATAGTAAAGTTTACGCATTAGATGCTGATACGGGAGATTTAAAATGGGATTATTTAACTGGAGGCCCTGTTTTTTCCTCACCTGAGGTTAAAAATGAAATAGTCTATATTGGATCTTATGATGGAAAAATTTATGCATTAAATTCGTTTAATGGAATAAAGATTTGGGATTTTAAAACTAAGGCAGGTGTGGCGGCATCTCCGACTTTTTCTGATGGAGTGATTTATGTTGGTTCTAATGATAATAATATTTATGCGATAAATGCTCAAACAGGAGAAGAAATATGGTCATTTAAAACAGGTGATATGATCGTATCTAAGCCTGCTATAAAGGGAAATGTTGTTTATGTTGGTTCTTGGGATGGAAAAATCTATGCATTAAATAAAGCGAATGGTTCTCTGGTATGGAGTTTTGCTACAGGTGGGATTGTTGATTCTTCTCCAGCAGTTTTTGATGGGAGAGTTTTTATTGGTTCATATGATGGAAATGTTTATGCTTTGGATGCTTCAAGGGGTACAGTACCAATAGATGATTTTACTAGTACAGTAATTTGGAATTTTCAAACAAAGGATAAAGTCATGCTATCAACTCCAGCTATTGCTAATAACATGGTTTTTATTGGATCATATGATGGTAATTTTTATGCTTTAAACTCTCAAGATGGAAGACTTTTGTGGAATTATTCAACCAATGGGCCAGTGGTGTGTTCCGCTGCAGTGGTGGATGGTGTTGTGTATTTTGGGTCAGAAGATAATAAAGTATATGCTTTAGATATTTCTGATGGGGATTTAATTTGGAGCTATGAAACAGGTAACCAGATTCATCTGTCATCTCCTTGTGTTGAGAAAGGAATGTTGTATATTGGCTCGATAGATAATAGATTATATGCATTAAACGCTACCGATGGTACATTTCTTTGGAGTTATAAAACAGACGATTTTATCATTTCCTCTCCAGTTATAGCTCAAGATGTGATATACTTCGGATCCTATGATGACAAAATTTATGCATTAAATTCGACAACAGGAGCAATGATATGGACTTTTACTTCTTCTGGTAATATAGCTTCTTCGCCTGCAGTAGCAGATGGGATAGTTTATGTGGGATCGGGAGATCATAATGTCTATGCGTTAAATGCTTCTTCAGGTCAGTTAGAGTGGAAATATAAAACTGGTGGAGATGTTGCTTCTTCACCCGCAGTGGCGGATAGTTTGGTTTTTGTTGGATCATATGATAATCTGATTTATGCCTTAGATGCTTACGATGGTAGTTTAGTTTGGAGTTTTAAGACAGAGGATATTGTAGTTTCCTCACCAGCCGTAGCAAATGGTATGGTCTATGTGGGATCCTACGATCATTTGGTATATGCTTTTGGCTCTTCATTTACAGAAAAGTTTTCTGTAACTTTTATTGCCTCAGGGTTGGCATCGGGAACAAGTTGGAATGTTAAAATTAATGACCAAATTCAGAATACAACCTCAAATAAGATCATATTTTATCTTTCAAATGGTGTATACAGTTTTTCTGTTGATCCGCCAAGCGACTATGAAGTCTTTCCCTCTTCAGGATCAATCACGGTCCATTTTGCTGATATTAATCAAGAAATAAAATTTAAAAAAATTGAAAATTTAATATCGCTATTTGGTCTTTCTTTGCTACTAATATTTTTAATATTGTTATTGGGTTTTGGATTAATAATTTATTTTAAACGACGTTAAAAACACTCTTTCTTTTTATTTTTGTCTTGAGGATCTCAGCAAATCATTTAAAGGAGATATAACTGTGTTTAGGGGATTCTTTCATATACCTCTCCCCAATCTGCTGAAGATCGCTTGCTAGATATCTCACAGAAACCTTCTCCCTTTTTTTTAATTCAGTTTTACTAGTGGATCGATTGGCTTAGGTCGGAGTTTCTCAATACTTTCTTTTTTTATTAAAAAGATCTCTATTACATTAATAAAAGATAAATTCTAATTTAGCTGGCTATTAAAGAAATGCCAATTTTTATAGCTCTTGTAAAACTTGCCCAAGCTGGAATTTCTAAAAGTTGATTTTGTCTTGGAAAATATTTTCGAAAATTACTGATTAACTCATATGTTATTTTGTATGGAGAAAATATTGTCATTAGAGCAAGGGCAGTAGCGGCATTTGGTTGAGAATCTATTTTATTTGTGATTTCATTTATCCAATTCGATCCAATTTCTTGTTTTTTCTTTGGCCAATCTTTTAAATACTGTTCAACAATCTGAACAGTTTGTTTTGGTACAACTGATTTCTCAATATCACTAATTACTCCTGCTAAACGAGAAAAAGCCCCATAAATGTTGGGAGATTCCTTAGTCCATGAAAGATCAATAGTTACTTTTCTTTGAGGTAATAAAGTTAAAGAAGATCCAGGAATTTTTGAACGATTTACTGCCTTTTTGAAGATATGGCTTGCTATTGTTTTCATTTGATTTTTAAAAAAAGGAACAGGTAATGGCGAGTTGCCCAGAAACAAAGTCACCAACGGGTTAATATAATGATAAAAAACTGCTGTGCCAATTATTTCTGAGCGATCTCTTTTCTCAAAAGGAGGAGATAAGATTAACTCTGATTTAGGTGAAAGAGAAGATAGGGCCCATTTTACAATTTTTTTAGTTTGTTCTGGTTGTATTTGATCATATTTTTCTTGAGCAATTAGCTTTGCATTTTTTCTTTCTCCAGCTGCTCTTATCATAATTGTATGTGCATCAACACAATACGGACATTGATTTACTTTTGAAATTGATGCGGCAATAGCTTCTTTTGTTTCTCGGGGTACCTGTCCAACAAGCTCGCTTTCCCTGGCAGCCATCCAAACTCCAGCAAGAAGTAATGGCTTTGGTGAATGAAGCGTAAAAGGTTCAACAATTCTCCCGAAATCTTCTTTGATCTGGGAATAAACTTCAGCAACTAATCCAGTAGCTTTAGAAGGTTTTATTGGAACTAAATATTTCAACAGAATTCACTCACTTTCTATTTTCTATAGTTTTTTCTCTTATAAAAAAAGTCTGAAGATCCCTGCAAACTACTTTAAAAAGTGTGTTTTGGGGATGGTTTCGTATACTACTTGTTACTAGTTGAGGTATCTTGGTTCATAAAAGGGCTTTTTCCAATGTCACTCGTAATCTTTTCCCTTTTTTTAATTAAGAAAAACCGAATTTTTTAGGTTTCGAATACTTTCCTGACTTACTTAATAATTTGAAAATAAATGTAGTAGATAAACAGATATATTGGTTGAATTACGTTTCCAATGAATTAAGGGAGGAACCAAAAGAGTGTTGGAACAGCTAGGAAGCATAGGAAACATAGCTGTTCTTATTGCCTCATTGGTTGTCTTAATCAAAGCCAGTAGCTTAACAATCACTAATTCAGTTAACTTGGCAAGCGTAACTGGCTTGGGAAAGACCAAAATTGGATTCATACTTGTTGCTTTTTCCACCTCTCTTCCAGAACTTGTTGTTGTCATGTTCTCTATCATGAAGGGATTTCAGTCGGTAATGTTCTAGGGTCAAACATAGTAAACATATGCTTGATACTGGGAGCGAGCTTTCTTATAATGGCGTTAAAATATCCTGAAAGCGCAGGGTTTTTTACTAGAATGGCCAGAAATGAAGTGGGAAATCTTAATTTTGGACTTTTTGTTGCATCAATAGTTCCTTTAATTTTGCTTTATGTAGGCTATGCAAGTCCAATCGCGGGGTTCTTACTCGTAGCACTCTTTGTTTATAATATGTATGACCTTGCCAAAAAAAGAGAAGTTGTTGAGGAAATTTCTGATGTAGCAGAAAAACGTGAACTTAAAAAATACGTTGCCAAAGCTTTCTTAGGCATCATCGGGGTTGTGGTCTGCGCCTATTTTATAGTGGAGTCAGCATCTTTCTTGGCATTAAATGTAGGTATTCCCCCAATAGTTGTTGGAGCTACTGTAGTAGCTTTCGGAACTAGTATTCCAGAACTTGCCACAAGTTTAGGTTCTGTCAGGAAAGGTTTTCTGGATCTTGCTCTTGGAAACGTTATAGGAAGTTGTTTCATAAATATCACTTTGATTTTGGGATTGACTTTTCTGCTGTCTCCTTTTAACGTGGACATATCAGCTTTTTCAAAATTAGCAATTTTTTCATTAATATCTAACACTGTATTAGGGTACATACTACAGAATACAAAGGTAAGCAAACGTGAAGGAATACTTCTAATCGCTCTTTACATAACATTTGTGGCGATAAGTTTAAGCCCCTGATTAATATCCATTAAATGATAAGCTAATTTCAGATGTGCTTAGTTTTCTCTTCACAAACATTCCAACTTGAGGTTGAACAGCTAAAATTTAATCTAAAAAAGAAAAGGAAAAAAGGTTGCGAGATACATAAGGAAAAACTCTAAAACGAACCGAGATACCTCACCTCGGCCTCTAAAGATTCAAATCCGAAAAAGAAAAAGAGGTTTGTGCGCGGAAAGTGGTGACATCACCACAGAAAACGAGTGCGAAAACAAACAAGAACAAAAAAAATACAAAATGAAAAAAGGGAATTTTGTGCGGAAGATTTCGCCAATAATTTGTACATTTTTATGAAGGTTTCGACTCTCATAGTGTAAGTTTCGATGGCCAACATATTTCTATTGATTCTCGTCAAATCATAAAGAATTATAAGCTATCTTTAGAATTATTGAGAGTAGGAGAATGTGAGATTTTATGTCACTTCTTGATTTGATTCTAAGCCGAAGGAGTATAAGACGCTATGAAGATAAAGATTTGCCAGAAGAGGTTTTGCAGCAGATTCTTGAGGCTGGAAGACAAGCTCCCTCAGCAGTTAATAGACAGCCTTTTCGCTTCATAGTTGTGAATGATTATAGTCTACTAAAAAACTTGTGCGATAATGTAATTAACCGTTTTGTTAAGCACGCACCAATAGTTATTGTGGGCT
>LFWW01000068.1 GCA_001273385.1 miscellaneous Crenarchaeota group-6 archaeon AD8-1
AAAATCCAGAGTCCTTTGAAGTATTCCCTGATTTTCAAAAATGTTTAGTTCTGATTTTTAACTAATTTCTGATTTTGGATTTAGATTTAATTTATGAAATTAGTGTAATTAGCTTCTGTTTTTTAGATGCTCTCTCTGTGGAAGAATGCCTAAATCACTAATCGTAAAAAACATGAATTTCTCTTCTGAAAAGTTGGAAAAAATATGTGACTAAGCACCACTGAGAGCTTTGAGTTAGCTGAACAGGTTTTTATTAGATAATAGCTTTTCTAAACTTTTAACGGCGGTTTCTCTGATTTAGTGATAGATTGAGTTTAATCATTAACTTGGGCTGAAGTTTTGTTTGCAAGCTTCCCTTTTTCACGTTGAGCTTTTTCGTATCTATGATAGATTCGAAATCCAATGTATCCTCCTATTATTGCTTCAATTATCATGATTGGAAGCATTATGGACATAATTGGGATGAACCATGCAGTTGAAATTCCTTCAATGAAAACGAATAAAGAAAAAAATAGTAAAATAAGAAACGGTTGCGCTGTCCAAAAATAAACCTGTCCCAGTATAGACCACCAAACCAGATTATTGTTTTTTCTAAAAAAGCTATAGAGACTGTTAAAAACGACATCTAATATGAACACATTTATTAGGAATGGAATTTTGGCAACTAGAATGGTGGGCGCATAGCTGCCTGGAACAACTAGGGTGAGTAATTGAAAGATTATGCCCTGTAAAAGAAATAGCCACCTTTTTCCTTTGTAATAGAGCAAAGAAAAACTGTATATAATGTTGTAGAAAATGTTGAAAACATATCCAACTCCTGGAACTCCTGTGATTAGGTAAGGAATTTGAGCTATTAGGATCAGAAAAGCAAAACCTAGAACTGCAAACATAATAGTAGCTGCAAGATCTTTGCTATCCAAGTAATTCACCAGTTAAATCTGAACTGTTTATGCAAGTGGCTATAGACTATTAGTTTTTGCTTGTACTTGATGCAAAAAACTCCTCGAATATCTTGTTGACTTTCTCAGTTTCTGTGTAAGTTATGAGTTCTGCGTTTTCTACAATTTTGAGTTTAGATCCTGAAATTTTCTTATTTAAGAATTTAAGATGAGATAATGGTATAATATGAAGTTCTTTTTCGCCTTCGATAATCAAAGTAGGTATTCTTATCTTATCTACAATTTGTCTTACATCAGCTTCCAAAAGAATTTTGTAATAAATCAACATCATTTTAGGATCGATAGTTTTGTCCCTGATCTGATCATAAATGCTGGTTTTTCTTTCTGTTTTGCGCTTTATTCCTGAATATGGGGCTGCTTTCCAAACCATTTCTCTGTATTTCTTCCATCCCCATGATGGTGATTGAAAAGCCTGTGCCCAAAAATCATCGAGTTGTTTTTTTCTTTCAGGCTGGTCAACATAAGCTGGTTTCGAAGGCGTAGCTATCAAAACCAATTTTTTTATCTTTTCAGGATGTCTAACAATATAGTGAATTGATAATACTCCTCCTAGAGATGCACTCACTAGAAAAATATCGTCTTTTTTTAAGTCTTCAATTATTGTATTCATAATTTCCAAGTATGATTCAAGACTATATTCATTATTACTAGTTCTTTGAGTGAGGGTTTCAGGCAAGTCCATTAAGACAACTTTGAATTTTTGAGAAAAGAAGTGAATTTGTGGCATGGAAAGGATTGCATTTCCCATATAGAATATTATCTGTTCTCCTTCTCCATAAACAAAATATGACAATTTCATTCCGTGTTTTTCAATAGTTTTCGTTTTTTGGATTTTCCTATTTATTTTATCTGCCAATGCAGCATTGTCCGTGCTATCAATTGCTTTTTTGTAAAAATTATTAGCTTCTTGATGCTGCATCATTATCGAATGAATATCACCTAATTTTTCAAACGCGTTTATCTTTTGTTTTTCCCATTCCTGGTTGTTATCTGCCAAATCAATAATTTGAGAGTAGAATTTGATGGCTTCATCAACTTGGTTTTCAGTAATTTTAGGGGTCCAAACTTTCTCCGCTTCTTTCAATAAAGTTGGAATTCCTTTCTGAGCATTTCGTGAGAAATAGTAATGCTGCGCGAGTTCTTTTGAGATTTTATCAAGATTATCTTGATGGGTTTCCTCCAATTTCTTGGCGATAAGAGAATGATATTCTCTTCTTAAGTTAGCTGGTAAATTTTCATACAAAATGTTTCTGATATTTGAGTTGCTAAATTCATAAGAATTTGCCTTGTATTGAACAAAATTATGTTTTCTTTCAATATTATTTAATTTTTTAAGTAGCCTTATCCGAGTAAATCCTGAAACCTGTTCCAATAAATCTATGGAGAACTCTTCTCCAATGACGGAAGCACAATCTAAAATGTCTCTTTCTTCTTCTGTCAATAAATTGATATTGCCAACATTTGTTTTTGAAAGCTCTCTACTTGTATCTTCATTTTCCAAAGATATTAATTGGTTTTTTTCTTCTATACTCTTAGGTTGTAATTGTGCAACTTTTTTCTCTTTAAGAGAATTATGCGCTAATTTGGAATCCTTTTCGATATTGCTGATGCCTTTTTCTATTTCAGTTGAGCTTTTCCAATAATCCTGAAAAATTCCTTTAAAGGTTTGGACAAGAGATTTATAGTTTGTGTAAATGCAAACTTCATCCTTTTGAGTTGAGACATCCGTTTCAGATCTAATAAAAAATAAAATGTCTTCATCGTCTCTTAAAAAAAATCTTGGAAAAGCATCTAATTTAGAAAAATCAAGTTTTGCTTTCAGGTCAATTTTAGAATTTATGTTTTGAAGTAGCCTTTTTATTATTTTCAGATTTTGCAGGTCTAAGTTTGTCACTAATTGAAATTTTGAGTGAACATTATTTGGAAGTGTTTCTAGAATACCATTTTGTTCGATTCTTGCTAAGGTTGATAGTGTTACTATCCCAGAGATAACATTTTTTGTCTCTTTGATCATCTGTTGGATTTTTGAAAAAATTTTTTTATTATTCTCAATTACTACAAATTTTTCATGTTTTAATTCAAGTTTGGATTGATTTATTACTTTCCAGTCTTCCAGCAAGTTCTTTTTTGCCTTTTGTACTTGGATGACTTCTTCTTGTTTTGTTCTTATTATGAGATCAATGGTTTTTTCCAATGGTAATGCTATAAATCGGATGGGTGACTCAAGAGTTGTCTCTACAAGACTTTTGGATTGTAGACTTTTTAGAATTCGGTATACAAGAGATCGAGCGATTTTTGTGTGTTTTGCAATTTCTCCTCCTGTGAGAACTTCGTATTTTGCAAGAAACAGGTAGACTTCAGCTTCTTTGGAGGTAAGTCCAAAATCTTTTAGGATGCTGAAAGCTGTTTTTTGGCTCACTTTGTCTCCAATCCATTTTATGTGTGACTAACTTTTGTCACACCCAGATTCTTATTTCATTTTGTCGCTTTAACAATCTTTCGGTGTAGAAGTATGAATTCTCTGTCAACTGTACTGGGAGGTGAAAAAATGAGTAAGAAAATCTTGGTGATTTTTGTTGCTTTGTTAGCTGTTTCAGTATATGTTGCTCCTGTAATGGCTTTTGGACCTGAAAACACAGAAGAAAAAAATCCTAATGTTGTAATTGATGGCTATAATACTCAGATGTGGCTCCCAAGTGGCGTGATGAATGAATGGATTGAAAACCCTATGGCTCCTGGTCCGTTTAGGGTAACTCTCAAAGATGCAGCTGAGTTTCAAATTAAAACAGCTATTGTCCCACTAAGTATACTGGAAATATTTGCAAGTGAAAATCAATGGTTCTATTTCAGTCAAGATGATTTTGCAGCATTTCGAGTTCTCAATGGTAAAGATCCAGCTCTCGCAGATAATTATATTGAAGGTGTGTACATAAAACTCATATTTGTCGGCTGGTAGATAGCCGAACCATTTTTTTCACTATTATTTGAATCGAGTTGAAGAAATTGAGTTTGGATAGAGTAATAAAAAGTCTTGTCAATTTAGGTCTTTCACAAGCTGACGCAGAAGTATATGTTCACATAGCTACTAAAGGTCCAGCAACTGCAAAAAATATAATAAAAAATCTGACATTCAACAAAAGGCAGATATACCGAAGTTTGAAGGCTCTCCAAGAAAAGGGTATAACTTCTGGAAATGATGAATATCCAGCAGAGTTTTCTGCAGTTTCTTTTGAGAAGGCTTTAGATTTGTTGTTGGAAGTGAAAAAGGAACAGGTGAAGTCTCTGGAAGCCAGCAAAGCTGAACTCATCTCAGACTTCCAAACTAAAAAGAAAAAAATCCGTGGAAACTGACTGAAAAGAAATTTTTTAGCTCCTAAGACTAGGTCGTTTTAACAATAAGACAAAAAAAGGAATTTTTCCTGACTTAGAGATCTATAACTGAGAAAAACAATGAAAAAAACCAATCCTAAAATCTTCAATTAATTTTGCAATTCCAAATTACAGTATTTTCTTTGAATGAATTGAAATTTGATTTAATAGTATATTCATGATTCATATTCAAAAATCGTTTAACATAAAATATTCATAATAAATAGAATCTTGAGGCCTATGCAGTGGTTTATGGGCAAGATGATTCAGGATATAATTATGATGAATCACGCATTAAAGATAGATTAAGAACTCAAGACATGGTGAGCCGTTTTGTAACTAGTAGCGAGTTCCTAAATCCTAAAAAAGACAAAAAATTTGATTTCGATAGAAGGTTTTGGAATTCTTGGAAAGGTAGAATAGTTAGAGCAATAGTATTGGATGGCGTATATACCAAAACTGAATTACTAAAAATCACTAAACTTAAAGAAGAAAATTTTGAAATAGCACTTCAGGAACTATTCCAATCTAAACTCATTGAAGAAAACCAAGACACTTTCCGAGTTCCAAAAAATGTTTACAAACAATGTTGGGAATTTTTTAAAGATTTACAAAACAAACTAGTTTCTTGGGTTCAAGACAATCATGGTTCAAAAATGAGTCACTTCTTTCTCTCAGATATTCATCTTACTAATTTTACAGATGAACTCATGAAAAAAGCCAAACATGAAATTTTTGTTCTAAATCCGTATGTTGAACAATGCAACATCAACAAGACTCTAATGTCAATGAGTGAAAGCGGCGTAAACGTACATCTTGTGGCTAGATATATAAAACCGATGAAATTCAAGAAAAAATTTCTGTCAAAAGGAATATTATATATGCAAGATGAAGCTATTCATGCAAAAATAATTTTAGTTGACCGGCGAGTTGGAATAGTGTCCTCTATGAACTTTTTCCCAAAATCTGTTGCAGGTGGATCATATGAAGCTGGAATCGCAAGTACAGATAGAGATGTTATACACTCAATACAAAGATACATCCACGAAATAATATGAATCAAACAAGATTGAAATATCTAATTAAACTGGATTTTGATTGATCGCTTTGGTTAAAAAATCAGAAATGGAATTTTTTAAGAAGAGAGAAAGAATTCAGAAATATTTCTGGAATATTGTAGGTGCTGAAGAGCATACTTCGTTACCGAAGTTAAAACATGCGATAATAAATGAATTTAAAAATGATAATTATAGATTTGTTCAATCGCAAATTGTGTTGATGCAAACAGAAGCGAGAATAAAGATTGAAAGCAAAGTTAAAGTTTGGATTAAAAGACCAAACATATAACAGACAAATCCATTGCTTGCACGAGCATGCAATTATAATAATAAGAAAATTAGAGTGAATGTAATTTTCATAGTCAACTATCTTATTAAATTAATTAGAAGAGCTAGTCGAGTAAACAACTACACAAACTCTATTTTGCTTGTTAGATATCCTTTTACTAAACTTTTTTCGCTCTGGAGTTGTCTAAGCAGTTTGAGAGCGTCTAAACTTTTCGTGTATTTATGGAGTAGTGTGTGTATTTTTTCTTCCAAAGGTTGATAGAACTCTGTCCACCAAGCATCAAAAGGTAATTGAACGGTTTCTTTGAGGATATAACCTTGCTTAGGTATATTTGTGAGTGAATTTGTAGCATCTTTTATTTGGCAGTGAATAACCAAGTAGCCATTGCGTTTAAGAAATCTGTGCCATTTTTTGAGGCATGTTTCGAATCCAATCGTTCTTATTGCACCTTCAGACCAGATTATATCGAATGTTTCATCAGGGAATTTCATCTCGAACATTGAAAGATTGATGCCTTTGACTCGATTTGATAATGCTTCCTTTATTATCTTCCTGTTAAGTTCATCTATGCATGATTGGTCTATGTCAATTCCGATTACTTCGCCATTGCTTATCTTTGCTAATTCAATAGTGGGTATACCTGAGCCACAACCAATGTCTAGTATTTTTGGTCTTTCTTGGTAGGATAACTTGAAAAAGGATTTTCGTGTATAATTAAGGAAATTTGCTCTTGCTTGTTCTATTTCCTCAAGCACAACCATAAGAATCAATTCTAATTTGGTTCTTAGAACGCATAAATTTTTCTTCAAGTTAGCAACTTCAGAAATTAGAAATCATTCTGAAGACCAAATTTATAACAGACAACACCCTTGCTTGGGCGCGGGTGCAAGTGCAGTTGTCAAAGAAGGGTAATTTAGTTTTGTATCTTGACAAGGAAATAATCCAAGAGTCAAAAGATCTGGGCTTTAATCTTAGCAGACTCTTTGAGAATCACTTAAAACACCTGATAACGCAGTTTTCATACATCAAACAAGAAAACACTTTGAATATAAAGAATCAAAAATATGGTAAGTGGGCCGAGCCGGACTTGAACCGGCGACCTTTGGCTCGTAAAGCCAATGTCCTAACCAAGCTAGACGATCGGCCCAATTTCTTTTGATATCAT
>LFWW01000069.1 GCA_001273385.1 miscellaneous Crenarchaeota group-6 archaeon AD8-1
ACATTTGCTCAAACCGGTGCCACTATTACTGTAGCTCTTCAATTAGCTGTAAACCCTAATCCAACCGGAGTTGACCAAACTGTTGATATTATAATATGGGGTCAACCAATACCACCCGGAAGCGGAGAAGTTTTCTCTGATTTTACAGTGGAAATAACAAAACCTGGAGGATCAACAGAAAACCTAGGTCCTGTAGATTCTTGGCCAGTTGGAGCGTATGCTTTTAGGTATACTCCTACAGAACTTGGAGAATACCAATTAGTGCTTGACTATCCTGGGGATTATTTCTCGAGCGAAGATCAGACATATTTAGCAGGACGAAGTCAAACTGTAACACTTACCGTGCAAGAAGATCCTATTCCAGGTATGCCGACTACTCCATTACCTGAATATATCGATGATATAGTTAATACTGAAAATCGAGAGTGGTCTGATATTGTTGGGAGCTGGATGATGACTTACTATGATTCCACATATACTGGTTATGGTGATTCTGGAGGAGGATACAATCCCTATTCGACCGCACCTCGATCAGCTCACATTAAATGGGCGGTACCAGCAGCAACAGGAGGACTTCCTGGAGGCGAAGTTGGAACAGTGGGTGTTTATTCTGGACTTTCATATAGTTCTTATGGAAATCCACCAATAATCATGCATAATAAACTATTTGTAAACACTAATCCAACATTAGGACATTTTAGAAGCACCGCAGGTCAAGGTATTGCATGCTATGATCTCCAGACAGGAGAAGAACTATGGCGAAGAGAAGGCGCTGGGATAACTCATGGTCAACACTATCACAGCTATTCACCTGGAAGACCAGGCATTTTCTCATTCCTGTGGGACACCCACGGCTATAACAACAGATGGTATGTCTATGATCCATTTGACGGATCCCTTGAAATGGTCTTTGAAAACATTACAAAAACAGGAACACAATGGTGGTGGGAGGATGCAGTTGTTTATGGACCAAACGGAGACATTTATGTCTACATACTTGACGGTTACGCAAACGAATTAACCATGTGGAACTCCACTAAAGCATTCTGGGGTAATGGGATACATTATATTGGAAGTGATGGTGTAGAAAGATTTGGCTGGGCAACACAAGGGTTTGCTGGTGAAACTGAATTATCTACAGTGTATGATTGGGAAAAAGGCATAGAATGGACAGTAACAATTCCAGATAGGAACGTAGGTTGGCACACTCCCTACTCAATATTCGGAATATCCGATGATGTTATAATTGCCAAATCAGGAACTGCAGGAAACTGGATTGATTGGGAAATAGCTTATGACATGCAAGGAAGGGAAATTTGGGCTCATGATATAACACAGTCTGTACAATCTTTCTATAATTCAGTTGGAGAAGGGGTTACAGCTGCTTTTGATCTAACCACAAGAACATGGACCGGCAAAAACATAAAGACAGGAGCATATCTCTGGGAAACTCCACCAGCGGATTATCCATGGGGTACATATGGATCTTATGGATCAACGATTGCTGAGGGTCAGTTATTCCATGGAAATTTTGATGGTCACTTATATGCATATGATATTGAAACTGGTGCTATTAACTGGAAGTTTTATTCTGGTGACTCGGGTACTGAGACAGTTATGGGATCTTGGCCTTTCTGGCAAGGACCTTTAGTAGCTGATGGTGTAGTTTTTGCTGGAACAGGAGAAGAAACGCCAACCCAACCCTTAACCAGAGGTAACAGAGTGTTTGCTATTGATACTGAAACTGGAGAGGAAATCTGGCATATAGCCGGTTATATGTCACTTAAAGCAGTAGCAGAAGGAGTCTTAATAGGCTATAATGGCTATGATAGCAAGATTTATTGCTTTGGAAAAGGACCAAGCCAAACAACTGTGATTGCACCCAAAACAGAGATTATTCAAGGGCAAAAAATCGTAATTGAAGGAACTGTAACTGATCAATCAACAGGAACTAAGGATACTCCTGCAATTTCTGACGAAGACATGGGTGATTGGATGGAATATATATACATGCAAAAAACAATCCCATCTGATGCCAAAGGTGTTGATGTTTCAATTGATGTTATTGACGATAATGGCAATTTTAGAAATATTGGTATTGCAACATCAGATATGAGTGGTGTTTATAATCTTGTTTGGGAACCAGACATTCCAGGAAAATATACAGTTATTGCTACTTTTGCAGGATCAGAATCTTATGCTAGTAGTTATGCTTCAACTAACTTCTATGTGGAAGAAGCACCCGAACCAACAGCTCCACCAGATGCAACACCTGCTCCAATGACTGACACTTATGTGATTGGTTTTGGAATTGCTTTAATTGCTATTGTAGTCATTTTCGGTGTACTATTGCTACGCAAAAAATAAACTGTACCAAAAAATAAATCTAATTTTCCCTCTTTTTTCTGGGTTATAAATAATAACTAGATAAATATGTGGGAAGAGAGGATTACTTTTTATAAAATGTAATTTTTCTGATATTGTTAAATCAAACTTTTTTTATTATTTACTTATACCAGTTATTCCAGCAAATATACTTTTTAAACACAAAAATTCCAAAAAAAGGCACAAAAATATGATCGAGATGAAGCGGACAAGTTTAAAAAAGGGATTTTTCAATATCACTCGTAACCTTTATCCCTTTTTATTGAAAATAAAGTGCTATATTTTTAATTCATAAAAAGGGCTTTTTTAAATAATTAATTTTAATTAAAAAAGTTTATTTATTAAACAAAAAATTTTAATATTGTTTATATATTAAACTTAAATGTAAATAATTCAATCTATTCAAGATAATGTGAGGTGAAAGAACGTAATTTAGTGATCTTGTTTTGACAAGTGCAATTTTTTTTATTTTCAGCATCTTTTGTGGTGACTTCTTTTATTGTAATATTCCAATATACAAGTGTAATCTTCTTGATTTCAGTGTTCATAGCAAGTTTAACAGCTAGCAAAAATTATGATCATAAATTAGTGCAAAGAGGGCTGAAAACTATATTAAAAATACCTGTCTTGTGCACTTTTCTGACAGGCTTTTACACTACAAAAGCTATCATCCAGGATCAATACGAACTATGGCAGATTTTTGATACTACTATCTAATAGAACAACTATAGAAATGTCAATAACCTGTTTTAGGTGTTTTTTTCAGAGTCATGCTGGAAAAAAGTCAAGACAACTAAGAAAGATGATACTGATTACATATTTATTGTCACTTGATTATTATTGGCAAATTAAATTTTTGACAATTTGAAAATTGAGAGATTTGTAATGAAAAAATATAGAGTTGTAATAGATCCAGAACGATGTGTTGATTGTGGAATATCTGTTGGCCGTTGTCCTACTCACGCTAAATTGTTGGTCAAAGTACTGAAACCTGATTTCAGGAAATTAAGACATGGTTTGAAATCAATGGGAACTTTTGATGAAACACTTTACAGTTATATACTAAAGCTAGTAATTTCATGTCCTGAAAAAGCTCTTTTTATAAAAAAAATTGATTATATCCAAGAGCTTAATGAATAAGATTTGAATTTTTTATGAAAATTTGATAGGAAGTGATAATTATCTCGGAAACAGATACTGTTCTGTTTAGAATAGGAAGAAAATATGTTTCTTATTTAGATCAAGTTGTACAAAAATCAAACGAAGCTTTAAGCAAGCTATCAGAAAAATATGGCGCTTACATAGATAAAGTTCCTCAAATATATTATAAAGATAAGACCTATAGATTAGTCAATACTTTTCCCATGGCTCAAAATGTGAAATGTGGAATATGCGGAAGACGCCCAATAAAGGAGCTTTTTATTATTAGTTCTAATAATGAAAAAACATTGAAAATAGGTCCTTTTTGTATTGACAGATTGACAAATATGGAAGTATCAACGTGGATAAGCAAATATAGAGAAAAACGGAAAAATATTATTGAAAATAGGAAAAAAATTGAAGGATTATCATCATTACTTGAATCCTGTGTTAAATGTGATCTGGATTGTAATATTCATTTTGATGAAGTTGAAAAAATACGGATTATTCTGGAACAATTGGGCAAAGGATTAAAGTTAAAATGGAAACAAGAAAAGTTCATTAAACAATATTTAAACAAAAAAGAGAAACTTTGCGATTAGTAAGATAGATTTTAGAACTCTGAGTGATTTATAAAAATGACACTGCTATGGATAATTTTTTCCTGTCTTTTTAGTACCTTTGAGATTTTAGCCTCATTAAATTTCTTCTTATAAGATCTAATTGCTTCAATAAAGTTGAGAATGAAATAGACTGTAACTAAGGAGGTGAAAAAAATCAGTGAATTTTTTTGTCCTAACTGCAAGAAACAAATTGATGAGTTTGCAAGATGTAAAACAGCAGTTTTTTCTTGGCCTTTTGATCCATTTGATCAAGAAAAAGATCCTACCTCAGAATTTTATCCGGCTGAGGGTATAAGTGGCTTTGTTTGCGGAAATATCATTGTAAAAAAAGATAATTGTTATTTAGCTCTTGAAGCTTTAGTTGAGTGCCCTTTTTGCAAAAAATCATTTTGTCTTGAATTTTGGATTCCTGCATTAGAAACCCAAAGCAAGATGGTCTGCCCAATAAAAGAAAGATAAGCATAAAAATCAGCATCCCCAACAACCAAAGCCTCTTCGACCTGAGCTTCTAGGACCATAATAATTTGAACCATAATAGTTGTCGTTATACCCTCCAAAGCCATGATTAAAAAGCCTCTATCTTCCATATATTCAAGCATCTGCTCAAACCAAACTTGACCTCTAACCTCATTGTAGTATTCTTCCATGTATTATGTCATATCCTCAAACCATTCTTTATCCTCTATACCACCCCACCTAGCTTCCATGTAAGCTGTCATTTCAGTCCACCAGTCTGAATCAAAAGTCTCCTGTAAAGAGCCACTGGTTGTATCACATGATGTTCCTATATAGTTCAAATGGTGTTCCTATATAGTGTGCAAAAGATAACCCAACTGTTACTGCTAAAAGTCCTATAACTGCTACGAGTGCTAAGAAAATTTTAGTTTTTCCATTTTTTCAATCACCAGGAAATAACATTGTTATGGAATCTTAAGTAGATTGACTGATACGGAAATGAAACAGTTATGAAACAAATTTGAAACAGCTATGAAACAAAAATTATGTTAAAAAGGATTAAATTAATGAATATCTTTCTTTGAGCTGTCAAGATTCCAATTCTTACATTCAATACCCGAACAGAAATACTTGCTTTCAAACTCAATTGTTGAATGTTCAACATGATGCTTTTTTAACATCTTTTTAATAACTTTTCTAGTTTCATCAGGAGATGACAGTATCTTATCTTCTAACACTACATGAGTTGTCAAAATATCAGTTTCACCTTCAAGTGACCAAACGTGCAAATCATGTACACCAATTACCCCTTCAATAGATTTGATCTCCTCTTTGACTTTATCTATATTGATATGTTTTGGAACTCCTTCAAGAAGAATATTAACTGCTTCTTTACTGCTCTTTATCACACCATACAAAATAAAAACTGTTAATCCAATAGTCAAAATTGTATCAAGAACATAGATTTCCCAAAAATAGATAAATAATCCACCAACAAGAATAACAATCCAACCAAGTACATCTTCAAGCAGATGCCAAGAGAGAACTTCTTCATTTAGGCTTTCACCTTTTTTTAGTTGAAGAAATCCTATTCCATTGAAAAATATTCCGGCAACTGCTATGCCAACCATTCCAAAAGCG
>LFWW01000018.1 GCA_001273385.1 miscellaneous Crenarchaeota group-6 archaeon AD8-1
CGATTGTTTGGGTTGTTCCATCTGGCTTTGTAATTTCAATCGTTAATCCGTGATAAACGTCAAAACCTGTGGGTGGTAGAGGTTGTACAGTTGCGACAAGAGATAGGGTTTGACCTACGCCTACAGGATTGGGACTAACTGATAGATAGCAATAAGTTGTAACATCTGCAGCGTTAGCACTTGGTATGAATAGTAGAAAGGTTGACATTAGCAAGGTTGTGGTGAATAAAATAGCTAAAATTGATTTATTTTTTTTAAGGAGCATATTTTTCTTCTCCTTATTCATTTCAATTATATCATTTTGTTTTTAATTTTTTCTCTGGTTTTACTTGGATAAAAAAATGGTGAAGAATACAAAGAAAAGCAATCAGTGAATTTTTTAAGGATTTATAATTGTGGGCCAAATAAAGAGGAACTAGAGTCATTCATAGAATATATGCAAACAAAAAAAGATGAAATTTGAATTAATCCAAATTCTCAATGAAAATTGTTATTATTATTACACTATGCAGTTTTTTAATGGAAAATAGGAGAAAATCATGTACTATTTCCTAATCTATTAAATGAGGAAATAGATTGGAGTTTTAAAAGAAAATTAGTAAAAATTCATGGAGTTTTTTTGACCCATTATATATAGTAGTATAGGTATGTGTGTGTGGAAAATAATAAATCAAGAAGCAGTTTTTCACCTAGATTATTCCAAACCCTATTTGAAGGACAATTCCTTTTTTATCGATATACCCTTATCATGAAGAAAAAAAGTATTACGTGTAACAATCCAAAAAAAGGAAGTAATTCAAGAGCTATAACAAGCATTTCATCAAAACTCTTAGCTATGCTAAAATCACTACCGCAAAATAACGATAAAGTTTTCGGATCTTCAACAACAAATAGCCTAAAAGCAACATTTACTAGAGAGAGAAGAAGATTAGCCTTTAAACTGCAAAATTCAAGACTGCTATGTATCCATTTTCACACTTTGCGATACTAGAGAGGTACGATGGAATATCATAAAACTAAGAGTCTCCTCCATGTGAAAAACCTCCTAGGACACAAAGACATTCGAAACACAGAATTGTACATTGTTCTTGAAGGAAGAGAGTTCACTTTTGAAGAGGACGATTTTCATACTTCTATTGCTCAAAATACAAAAGAGGCTTGTAGACTTATTGAGTCGGGTTTTAAGTTTGTGACAGGAGAATATGATGATGGAGGAAAAATCTTCCAAAAACGAAAATAAGGAGTTTGCAGTAAGGATGTTACCAGATCAACAAAAAGACCATGAAGTCTCCATAAAATATGGCCGAGATGAGGTAGCCTGGTAGCCTATAGGCCTGTGGACATATCCCATTTAAAACAATGGCAGATAGCCTATCGCCTGGGTTCGAATCCCAGTCTCGGCCCCTTTTATTAATTAAGAATATTTTTATATTGATTTGAATTTTAAATAGTAAAATTTAATATTTGTTTAGTTTATTTGTTATTCTTGTCCTCTGGTAAAACCATGCCGACGGACCTAATTGAAGATAGTAAGCGTGAAATCTTACTTTGCTTGTGATTGCAGGTTTACCCAAACATGGGACACAGTGGACGCGGGTCAATATCCCATGCTGAGAGAGCTTAGCCCAGAAGAGCGTATCGCTCTGCAGTGAAGCTAAGTGTTAGGTTACATGGGAAACAAAAACCCGCATTGAAAAAAAGAATTATTAAAACTAAATTTTTAAGTTAAACAACACTATATGATTTCAGAAAGACTTTAGGCTGGCAATAGTTTGGATATAGAAAGAAAAATTGAATTAATTTGCAGACCTCCCACTGAAGAAGTTCTAACTCCCACAGGATTAAGAGAAATATTAGAAGTCGAAGATCATCCTATAGCATATAATGGATGGGAACCCTCGGGCTTAGTACATTTAGGAACAGGTGTTGTTTGCGCTTATAAAATGAAAGATTTCGCTGAAGCTGGCTTGCGATTTAAAGCATTTTTAGCAACTTGGCATGCTTGGCTAAACAATAAGCTTAGTGGAGATTTAATATTAATTCGGAAAGCTGCAGAATTATTTCGTCACTCATGGATAGCCCTTGGAGTTTCAGTTGATAAAATACAATTCATTTACTCTGATGAAGAATATAACGATCTTAGTTATTGGGCCAAAACAGTAAAAATTGCTAAAAATCTAACCATTGCTCGAACCACTCGTACACTTGAGATTGCTGGAAGAAAAGAAACTGAGGCTAGATATGTATCTGACTTTCTTTATACACCTATGCAAGTTGCTGATATATTTCATATGAATGTAAGAATTTGTCAACTTGGAATGGATCAAAGAAAAGCCAATGTTGTAGCGCGTGAAATTGGTGAAAAAATCGGAAAATATAAGCCAATTTGCATTCATCATCATCTTCTTCAAGGTCTTGAAAAACCTAAAATATGGCCTATACCCAAAGATCAAAGAAAAGAAGCCCTATCTTCAGCAAAAATGTCAAAAAGCAAACCTGAAACCTGTATTTATATCTATGATTCTCCAAAAGAAATCCAGAAAAAAATCAATAGAGCATTTTGCCCAGAGAGAATAATTGAATTTAACCCAGTAATTGACATCTGTAAACATATAATCTTTCGAGAAAAAGAAGTATTTATTATTAATAGACCGCAAAAATTCGGTGGATCTTTAGAATTTAATGATTTTTCAGAACTCAAAAAAAGTTATATTCAAGGAAAATTGCATCCTCAAGACTTGAAATCCGCAGTAGCAACATGTTTAACAGATATTCTAGAACCCGTTAGAAAATATTTTTCTGTAAATAAAGACGCAAAAGACTGCTTGAAAATAATAAAAAATGCAAAAATAACAAGGTAATTTTAGTTTGTCTACTCGACTCCAAGACAAAAAAGAACAACTTACTACTATATTAGAGCTATTAGCTGAAGAATCAAAAAGTGGTATTCCAATAGTTGTTGAAGGAAAAAAGGACATCAAAACACTTAGAAGATTAGGCATAAAAGGAATTATTATAACTACAAAAACCAAAGGAAAATCCTTTCTGAATGTTATTTCAGAGATAAAAAAGATCAAATCATCAAATACTATTTTATTATTGGATTTTGATAAAAGAGGAAAGCAGGGCACTAGATATCTTCAAAAAAATTTAGAATATCACAAAATTAAGTGTAACCTTACATATTGGAAAAAATTAATGGCTTTAACATCTAAGAAAATTCAATTCATAGAGAGCTTGGATGTTTACCTATTCAATTTAAACAATAAAATTTCAAAAAATAACTTTATTATTTAATGATCAGAACTTTCCTAAAAAAATTTTTGAAATAAAATAATGCTATAATCTAAAGTTATTTACTTGTTATTCAAAAGAAACTATTCATGTATTGTAATAAAAAATTGTGCACTTTGTATTTTCAATAAAAATTAATTCAACAAATAAAATTTTAATAAAAATTTTCTCATTCTAGTTATTTTAGATTGTATTTAATTCTACATTTAGAACTGGTTTTACTGCTTCTGAAATTCTTGATGCAACAATTCTTTCAATATTTTTTTCAGCTGCTATATCCACAATTCTCTGTGTAATTATTCCATCAAAAACTATACATTTAATACCTTTTGTTTTTTCCAACTCTTTAGCTAGTTCACTTACAGGCAACCTTTCAATTGTTTCAAATTTTTCATCTAACAGAACTGCCTCAAGTGTTCCCTCCAGCTCTTTTGCAACTTTCAATATTTCTGACGGAATTTCAGGTTTAATAAATGAATTTTTAGATTTTTGTTGTTTATTAATTGGAACTTTTTCTGCTATCGCTTTATTTATTTCTTTACAATTGCACTCCTCAATTTCTTTTCCTCGAGGGGCTCTACCCACATATTTTATTGACGCTACTTGCCTGAGTTCCTTCAGAATCAAATCCCCTCCCCTATCACCGTCTAAAAGGGCAGTAGCTTCTTTTTCTTTAGTAAGTCTCTTTATAGATTCAGGGATTTTAGCGCCTTCTATAGCCACAGTATTCGATATACCACACCGCATCAAATTTATAATATCTGCTCTTCCTTCCACAATGTAAATTTCATTTGAACTTTCAAGTCTAGGTCCTGCAGGCAGATTTTCTGGTCCATATTTTCCAACTTTTCCAATTTTCATAGTGTTTGAGACTTGCTTGTAAACTTGATCTACTGAAGGCATAGATTCAATATTCCATTTATGCAGGATCTCTTTAGCTCGATTAATAATTTCTTTTCTTCTAGCCTCTCTAATGTCTTCGATTTTTTCAAGTCTAACCTTTGCTGAACAGGGACCTACACGATTGATGCTTTCAATACTTGCAGCAATTAATGCAGTTGAAACTCGATCCATACTAGTAGGTATTATTATAGTTCCAGAAGTCTTATCATTTCTTGATTGCAGATTAATTTCTATTCGGCCAATTCGTCCTGTTTTTTGTAACTCTCTAAGATCCAGCTCTGGCCCAAAAAGTCCTTCAGTTTGACCAAAAACTGCTCCTATTACATCTGGTTTTTCAACAACACCATCAATTTCAAATTTAGCTTGCGTAATATACTTTATTGTAAATGTTTGGGATGCTCCCGTGATTGTGACCTCCATTTATGTGAAATTAGTTTCTAAGTGAGTTTAATCAGCATAACAATATTTTTGTTATAAATTAAATCAATTAAGCTTTTACTATTTTATAATTATGAATTATTACTCTTATTCTTTAACCTTATGGTTAGATTTTCTCTTATTAAATAGATAAAATATATAAAAATTCATCTAGCTAACTAGTCTATGTATAATATTCTATATACTCGCATCATTTGAATAGCCTCTTGATTCCCAATATCCTCTATAGTCTGTGTCTGCTGATAACTCAATCTCAGTAATCCATTTTATCCATTTGTAGCCATATTTGCTTTCAGCAACTAATTGAAAAGGAAATCCTCTTTCAGGCGGAAGCACAATATCATTCATCTTATACGCCAGCAGTATATTCTCATTTTCAATATATTCAAGTGGAAGAGAAGTAGAATAACCATCATAAGCCCGAAAGATAACAATAACACTTTCTGGCTGCACTCTAGCAGTGTCTAATATTTCCTCCAGCATAAAACCTTCCCATAAAATCTTTACAGACCATCCTTCAATGCAATGCAGAGTTGTAACCTTGCGATATTTTTGAAAACTATTCAATATAACTTCATATGTGTATTCTTTTGTTTCATTAACAAGGCCTGTTATAGTCAATCTATATGATGAAACATTAATCTCTTGAGGTCCTTGAATTGAATTTTCTCTAAAATCATTTATAGAAGAAAGATCTTGTCCTTCATATTCAAGGATTTCACCAGGATATAATGTTCTTGGACTATTCTGGAGGTATAAACCTGCTCCAATGAAAATTAAAGCTAATATGATTAAAATTGATAGGAAGATATTTTTTCGATTATCCAATTTGTACATCTTCAATATTTCAATTTTATAACACACATATATTCCTTCTCAAAAAAACTATTTCATAAATTGAAAATAAAATTAAGCAGAATTTACGATGAATTAGGTGATTAAAGTGCAAATTGTTGGTTTATTTTTAAGAATATTTATTACTCTTTTCGGATAATGGCCGTTCACAATAGCACAACTTATATTAGAAAATAGAAGAAACCTGCCTAACTCTTTATCAATGCAAGTTATATTGTCTAAATTCACTAGTTCTTTTGCTGAAATTTTTTCATAAAGTTTTGCCGTAGAACTCTTTTTAGGATCTATATCAAATATTCCATCTACGTCTGTTACTTTAATTACCTGATTTATTTTAAGTTGTTTCGCAATATGTATTGCTATTGAATCAGAAGTAATATTCCATGAATTTTCTAAAGGATCATTTTTTAAAAAATATTGAGCTGGTAAGAATATTGGTATTTTTTGTTTGTTTAATACTTTCTTATAGTCTTCAGGCTGATCAAAAATAATTGAATTTGGAATTAGATCTTGTAGTATAAATCCATATTGATCCATTGCTAAAATTGCCATATTATGAGACGATTTATTGTTTAATTTATACTCTCTATCCACTTCTCTTACAGCATCAGCAAAGATGCTTCCACCTGGTACTAAACAAATTTTGCTTTCTTTTCTAATTTCTGCAATTTTTTTACATAAACTTCTTAAAGACTTTGGAGTCCTGATCAGACTTCCGCCAATTTTTATTAATGCTTCCAAATAACATTTCTTCCTAATAATTTATGTGCTTGCATAATTGCAACCCCTACAGCAGGAGTAGCCATAAAAGTAAAATTATCAATTATTTTATTGATATCAACAATTTTTTTAATATTTAGCTGTTTTGCAGCTTTCTTTGCTAGAAACTTTTTCCCAATACCAGTTGTTATTACTGGAATTTCCCTTTTATTATTTGGATCCAAGCGAGAATATACCTTTTCTAATCCCGTCATAATTTGATCAATTTGCTTTTCGTAAATATACCTAGCTATGCGTATAATTTCAGACTTTTTAAGATCTTCAAGATCTGCACAAATAACTCTTGCTAATCTTTTAGTAGCATTAATCAAATTTTTTCCTCGATTATCTGGTGTTTCAGTCAAATAATCTTCATAGCTAATATTCCCCAATATTAGATGTATGTCACCAGATTGAGAAAAAAATTCTGATGAAATGCCAACTTTTGCTCCTTTGATAGGAACCTCATTTACAATTGCAGCAACATTTGTTCTTAAAACACCAGTGTAGACTAATTCTCCAACAATTAATTTTTCAAAATCAGTTTTGCCCAGAGCTGCAATTTTTCCCTTCATTATCGGAATGATGCTTGTGCTTGTACTTCCAATATCTATTACCACGCAGTTTCTTATTTTCTTTGAAATTAACCAACCTGTAGCAACCCAATTTGCACCTGCAACTTCTATGGGATTTGCTTTTGCTTCATCAACCGATATTAATTTTGATCTAATATTTAGAACAGAATAATCATAATTATTAAATGCTTGAGAGGCTGAATCAAGAATATAATTCACGCCTTCTTTTTTGTTTCTAAAAACATCAGATAATTCCCCTGTCATGGTTAATGACATAGACTCAGGTTTTTTTGAATAAATCCTATTTTTAATTTCACATAGAATTTTTGGTAGTTTCTCTGGCTTTTTCCAAATAGGAAAATGTTCTATAATAATTCTTATCGAATCTATTTCATTACCTTTTAATTTAATTGCTGAGACTTTTATGTTAGCTCCACCAATATCCCAACCAATAATTGTTTTCAGAATTTGATTCCTCCAATAAAATTTCCTACGTTGCTATTAAAATTAACCAATTTTCTATCAAAGCATCTTTTAGTCTTACTTTTTATAGCTACTATTGGACATGTAGTCTTATAGCCTGATATTTTTATAGACGGCGATAGTATCTCAAAAATTTGATGATTATTTACTAAAAAATTAATAACATGAGGCGAATTAATTTTTGTAAAAAAGATATATCCTTTTAGGCTTATTTCATTTGGAATATTTTTTTTAAAGACACAATCAATTAGGCTTTGACCTAAATTCAAATTAATTACTTTTCTTAATCCAATATAGGAAGTTGTTAATCGAGGATTAATCTCTATAACTACAACCTCATTATTAGTAATAATAAGATCAATTCCAATATATCCTATTAATCCCTTAATTGATGAAACAATATTTTCTGATATTTCAAATGCTTGATTTTTAAAAGGTGAATCTAGAGGAACAATTCCGCCTAAATATTCAGAATAACTATCAGGTCCAGCAATCCTTATGTTTTGCTTATTCAAACTTAAAGCTACAGCTTCATGTCCATTTGACAACAGATTAATACTCGCATCAATACCTTTAACAAAATTCTGAATAAGAAAATACTTAATATTTGAGGAATTTCTGATTTTTGATATTGCCCGTTTTAATTCTTGTTCATTTTGAACAATACTAATACCTTCACAACCCGCTCCTTTCATTGGTTTAATAACTATTGGGTAGCTAAAATTCTTACGAACCCTTTCTTTTATATCAGATAATTTATCAAGTATCGAAAATCCTAAAGATTCAGGTACTTGCACTTTATTATTTTTTAAAAATTCATATAACGAAGATTTATCATAGACTCTATTAATCCCAAGACAACTGCAATTCAGTGAAATTATTCCTGAATTTTTAATTATTTTTAATATATCCTGCAATATTTCATCTGTTTCAGGTGCAATAATATAAGCAGCATCTATTTTTAGAGAAACCTTATCAATTATGCTTTCTAATTCCTTCAAGCTAAAAATAGGAATTATTTCATCAGCTTCAATCTGTACGGATATACTTTTATTTAATCTTGAATCAAGAATTGTTGTTACTAAGTGTCCGGCAAATTTAAAATCGCTTATAAGATTCTTTAACATTCCTAGTGCCTCAGACAATACGCTTGAGAAGAGAGGAAGATTATATAATCCTCCTCCAGTAAAGTATTCATATACTAATATTTTCAATTCAAACAGCCTTATTTTATTCCAAACCAAAATATGATTAAATTTAATTAAAATTGAAATCTAAATAATATACACATTAGCCCTTATTTCTTTAAATTGGATAAATTGTTTTGATAATATTCTAAAGTATTAGCTATTTTTTTCACTTTTTCCTTTGTGATTTTACCATATAATCTGTTATTATTCGTGCATGCTGCGCCTCTTATTCCTAATATATCAGGTTCTAATGATTGAACTTTTTCTAAATCACTTATTTTTATGGATCCCGCTAAAGCAGCTTTTAATCTTAATTTATGTGCTGAGTTAATAAAATTCTCAATTTGGTTTTTATCTAATAAATCAAATAATGCTTTTCCATTTTTTAAAGCTGTATCTATCATTGCTACATCAGCTGAGATATTAGATGCAATTATGGGAACAAGATTTGGATCGATTGAGCCTATTTTTTCTGCATCTGCATATCCTGTAATTACAACTTTAATTTTTGGATTATAATTTTTTGCCGCTTTGACTATATTAGTCATTAAATATATTGCATCTTCAATTTTTTTTAATCCAGCAAGTCCTGCTTTAATGTAATTTACACCAAGGCTAGCGGCTCCTCTTGCTGCTAAACTAATGGAGCCTGGAAGCTTTGGCATCTCACCAATTGTACAGCTTGTTTCAACATTTTTTGGAACAATATCTACCACCTCTTTAATAATCCATGGAAAATTAGCTCCAAGTGAACCTTCTACAGGATTCTTAATATCTATAATATTTGCTCCACCAAGTATCGCTTCAATTGCTTCAGTTTTATCCCTTGGACTAATTAGCAATTTCAATTAAATTCACAAAAGATGCGAAGCAATTATACCTTTAAAGTTTTTGATTGGATAATAATTATTAAAATCAGATTTTTCAAAAATAAATTAATTTATTACTTATTAAATCAGCTTTTATTGATAAGATTATACAACATAAACTGTGAAGGATATGAAAATAATTCCTGTAATCGACATTCTTGAAGGAAAAGTTGTTCATGCAAAAGGAGGTAAAAGAAGGCTATATCAGCCTCTCAAAAGTTCATTATTTTCCTCTTTAGAACCGTTAGACATAGTGCATGAGCTTGAAAAAATAGGTTTTAAAGAATTATACATAGCGGATCTAGATTCCATAATGAAAAATCAAATTAACTTTGATCTTTTTGAAAATCTAAGAGCTAATTCAGAAATTGATTTAATGGTTGATGCAGGAATAACAAATAAACGTCAAGCAATTCAACTTTTAAATAGTGATATAAATAAGATAATTATCGGAACAGAGACTCTCACGCATTTAAAATTCCTTAAGAACTCTGTCAATATTTTTGGAAAAAATAGAATAATTTTAAGTCTTGATCTTATCAATAATAAGGTTTTAAATAAATTAAATCCAACATTTCAAAATGGACCATTAGCTTTTTTAGATTCTATTCGAGATTTTGGTTTATCTCAAATAATTGTTCTAGATTTAACAAGAGTGGGAACTAGTAAGGGAATTAATACAATCTTGGTAAAAAAAATTTTGAGAGAATTTGATTTAGATATTATTGTAGGGGGAGGAATTAGAAATATTTTAGAATTAATACATCTTGAGAAATTAGGTGTTAAAGGAGTCTTAGTTGGCACAGCATTATATTCAAATTTGATAAATATTTCGGATCTAAAAGAGAACGATTTTTTACTCTAAAAAAGAAATTCAAAAGAATTTTCTTGTTAATCTTTATCTTGGCTTTATGTTAAATTAATGAATTAATCTTAATTTTTGATATGAGATAAAATTCTTTTTTATATGTCTCGTGTTTTGAATTATATCGGATTCCGGAATAGGGATTATTATATATTGATATATTAGATATAAATTGTGGCCGAAATGTTTGAAATATTCAACGATCAAAATGATGCTCATTGTAATAAATTAATTACTAGTGAAAAACAAATAATAAAAAATCCAACTTCTAAATATCAAAATAAAAACAAAAAGTTATCACAAAATCGCAAAATAACTGAAAAAAATGTGCTGTCAATTTTAAAAAAACTCTCAGAAGAAGAAACAGAACTTATGATGGAAAGAAATCAACTCCTCGATATAGAAATAATTCTAAAAAAACGAATTATAAATGAAATTGAAACCAAAAAAACTAATATAAGTAATCTTCAAACTGAAATACCTGAACTAAAACAAAGAATTGAAGATCTAGCAAAATTACTTGAGATACCGATATTAAAATAAAATTTAAATTCCGCTTTTCCGGCCAGCTCGTATATGTTTTATTTTCGAAATTTACAGATATCCTTAAGAATTAGATTTTTATCGCTTTTTAGGGAATTAAATTGATTCAAATAAATACCAAAAACGATCTTGAAATTCACCTAAAAAAGCAAGACAAGGTACTTGCTCTTTTTTATACTTCTTGGTGCCCTTTTTGTAGAAGATTTATGAAAATCTATAAAGAAGATGTTGATCCAAACTCTTTTGATATTATTCTATGTGTAAAATTAGATGATTATTCAAATCCACTTTGGGAACAATACTCAATAGAAAATGTACCTACAGTGATCTTTTTTGATAAAGGAAAAATAATACAGAGAATTGATGCAGAATCTGGATTGGGATTAACAAGATCTCAATTTGCTGATCTTTTAGCTAAATGCTAAATACTTTTAATTATTGTTAAATTAAAAATAAAACTGCAAATTCTTATACTCTGAACATGGCTACAATTGTTGTTGATACCCCTTCTATTCCAGGAATAGTTTTGTGGATTAAAGAGACTATTCTTTCTAAGTCAACGCGATCTTTTGCTCTAAGCGGTGTTATTAAATCATATGGACCAAAAACGATATCCGATGAGATAACTGCTTTTATTTTTAGTAATGCTTCTTGAGCAGCCTCTAAATGTTGAGGCCTTACATTTAAAAACATGAAGGCAAAAGGTTCTTCTGCAAATGCTGGGCCTTCTTTTACTACGATAAATGTCATTGTTTTAGTAATCAAATTATCTTTACAGCAAACCATTCTTATAGGTGTAAACCAATTTTTCGAAAATTCTTCAATGGATTTAAGATTCTTAAATTGAATTAAAATATCTGTTGGACCAAATAATAAGAAAATATCACCTTTTGGGATATTTAATTTTAATAATTCTTCTAAAACTTTATTGTAAGTGCCTACTTTACATGTTAAACTCATATAAGCTTTCATAAGTAGCCAATAAAGATTAGTTTTGATATAAATAAAAAACTTCTGTACTAAAAAATTTTAGAAAATAATAGAATTTTAAATCAATTATTATTATTTATATCAAAGAATTACCATAATAATAAATAGTAATTAATTTTGGAGATTGAATCGAATTTGCCTATTCAACCAAAAAATATCTCCATAAATGATGAAAAAAAAGAGATTATGAATGTTTTTAAGGAATTATGGCAGAATAATAATCAATCTTTACATAGAATGTATGATTCTTGGGAAGAATTAGAAAATCATATCGAAATTAAAGAGCAAAAAGCTGAAAAAAGCGAATTTGCAATAAGGCCATGTCCTAATTGTGGAATTAACCAACAAATAAAATTTAGTTCACGAGGATTATTTCCTTATCATAATTGTGATTCGTGTAATCAATCATTTTTTATAAATAATGATTATACGCTAAGAAAACTCACTTCTGAAGAAAGAGAAACTATGCCAAAATCTTGGATACAAATAATTGATGGATTAGATAAAAAGAAATTATCGATTGTTTTTAAAATAGAATGACTCTTTAATCTGAATTCCAAGAAATTGAAATCAATTAAATCTTTTTCTTATCTTTTTCCATCTAGTAAATATTGTTTTGACATCATAGGATTAAGCGGTTTTTTACATTTTTTTATATACCTGATTACATTCTTCAAAAGTTTTTATAGTTTTTTATAATTTAGCGGCAAATTTTTATCGCTTGATTGTTTTCTTTTCTCGTTTTCTAGGATGATAGTGAAAATTCTTTTTCAGGTGTTTCGAGCATTTATTATCTCTTTACATTTGTTTGCATATTCACAATAGCTTAAACAAGATGCATTCTGATCTGGTTTTTTCCATTCTGCACCACAATTATCACAAATTGCAGAATCTTCATCGGTCCAAATTTCTACATCGCTTTTACAAATATGACATTTTACATAACTAGGTGTGGGTCTTAAAAAATCCTTTAATCCAGGACATGTTTGTGGATTTTTTACTTTTTTTTCCGTCATTTAATCTCACCATTTATTCCTATCATTATGTTTTTGATTGAAATTTTCTTACCGGATTCTTCTACTGCTTTTTTTGCTATCCATTTTAATCCTGAACAACAAGGCACTTCCATGTGAACAACTGTTATTGTTTTAATATTATTATTTTTAATAATTTGTTCCATTTTTTTTGCATAGTTTATTGGATTATCAAATTTTGGGCAACCAAGAAGGATTTTATTTTTTGAAAGAAGCTTTTTATGAAAATCTGGATAAGTAGCAGGAACGCAATCAGCTGATAACAGTATATCTGAATTTTTTAAAAAATTTGCGTTTGGTGATATTAGATTTAATTGAATTGGCCATTGGGTTATGGTTTTTTGGTTTTTATGTTCTTTTTTGTTTTTTTCTCTTAAATGTAATTTGACAGATTCTTTATCAAATTTATCTGCTTCTCTTACTACTATTTTTAGTGCTCCTTGAGGACAATGACCAAGACATGCCCCGAGACCGTCACAATATGAATCTTTGACTATTTTTGCTTTTTTATTAATAATTTGAATTGCTCCTTCTGCGCAATTTGGCAAACATTTGCCACAACCATTACAAAGCGTGTCGTCTATTTTTATTATTTTTCTAATTACCAATTTTTTTAATTCTCCTTGATTATGCATTTGCCACTTTTTGGACAATATTTTTCGGCATGATTTTTCACAATTTTTAGCAAATTATTAATGGTTTCTTTATTTATTGAGTAGACTCTTTTTTTTCCCTCTCTATTGCTTGTAATAAAATTGCATTCAATCAGAGGTTTTAAGTTATGAGAAATCATGCTTTGTTCTTCTCCTAATTTAAAAGCGATTTCATTTACACTCATTGGTTTTTCCAACAACATTTCTATAGTTGCAATTCGTGTAGGATTAGATAAACATGAAAAGAATTTGTAGCATGTTTGATTTAATGGTTTTTTCAAAATTAAAATCCTTTATTATGAATAATTATTCATATGTAAAATTATTCATATAAACTTTGCCATAAAAAACAAATAATATAAAAAGAATTTTTAGAAATCTAATATTTCATCTTTTTCAGGAATGGCAACTTCAGTAATTTGTGAAATTTTACTAGCAAGCATTTCTGCTTGATCTAATTCCCCATGCATCAGAACTGTGTTATTAGGTTTCAATGCTTCAATAAATTTTATCAATTCCTTTTGGTCTGCATGACCAGATAGTTCAATTTGTTCAACATCGGCCTCAGTTTTAATAATATCGCCCTTATATTCAAATTCCTTTTTTTCTTTAGCTTGACTTAATGGGCTTTCTGGAGGAAGATAGCCAGATGTAATAATAATAGAATTGTTTGGTTCAGATGCCCAGTTAGCCAATAAGTTTAAACTAGCACCAGCATGACCAAAACCTGAGGTGGCAATAACTATTGCCGGTTTTTTGATCTGAGATAATCTAAAAATATGCTTCACATTTTTGTATTTGAATGGTTTCTCTTGCTGCTGAATTTCTTTTGTAAAATATTCTTTATTCTCATTAAAAAAACCTTCAATTTTCCTTGCTAAGTTTGAGATAGTATAAACTTTGTATTTCGGAATGATTCCCTTTTTCATTGCTTGATCTATCCTTTTACACATCTCCTGACTTCTATGAAAGGCAAAAGTAGGGATTAACACATTCCCTTTTCTATCTATGGCATTTCGAACTTTTTCAAAAAATCTATCTATTAACTTATCTCTATTTTCTCTTATTGTTCCACCATAAGTTGATTCAGTTATTAGAACATCAGGATTTTTTGGAAGCTGCTCAATTTTACATCCATCAAGAATTTCAGTCCCATGAACACAGAAATCGCCAGTATAAATTATTTGTTTATTATCAGATTGGATATGAATCATCTTTGCTCCTGCTACATGTCCAGCAGGATAAAGTCTTATAGTCATACCAGGCAAAGCTGTAGAATTTCTACACCACCAATTTCTTCTAATTATCTCAGCGTCATGATTGTTAAATTTAGAAATTTTATTTTTTTGATTTTGAATTTTAATCATATCTAATAAGAGTTCGATCGTAACTTTTTGCGTCATCTTAGAGCCAATTATTACCGGCTTTCTTTTTGATAATTTTAGAAGACTACCTGAATGATCTAAATGAGCGTGACTTACAATTACGGCATCCAAGTCTTTGGGTAGATCCCTATGATTTTCTTTATCAATCTTTGCTCCATAATCTAGCGCAACTTTGCAGCACTCAGTTTCAACTCCAACACACGATCCTCCTACTTCCCGAGCACCACCATGAAATTTTAATATCAAATTTTTAACTCCTCGAGTAAATTAATTTTTATTAATTATCTAAAAATCGAGCATAATCTCAGATTCTAAACAATATTACTTTTTAATTGTTTTATTAAAGGTCAAATTTAATTTCATTAGTCAGCATATTGATTAATATTAAGGTATTGTTGCCCGTTTCTTTTTTTTCCTTCAAGATAGCATTTTTTACTTTTCTTTTGAAATAATCAATTTAATATTAACTTTTTTGCTTATTTTCTCATTTTCGAATAGAATCTTTTATTTATAATATTAATATAACTACCATTGGTTGATAAAGATGCCCCAAGCATTTGTGTTATTTAATGTCTCTTCAGGATCAGAAGACCAAGTTCTAAATGATGCTAAAAAAATTAAAGGTGTAACAGAGGTTTATATTTCATATGGAGTCTATGATTTGCTTCTTAAGATTAAAGCTGATTCTATGGATGAATTAAAAGAATTAGTAACCCACAAACTGAGGACAATAGATAATGTGAGATCAACTCTAACATTAATTCTTACAGAGCAATGATAAATAAAATAATCCACCCTTTTTATTTGCCTTTTTTATATTAAAAAGTTAATTATTTTCATTTTTTCTATTAGAAAATTATGATATTATTAATGGAATAATTTCCTATTTCTTTATCTGTGAATTTAGAAGTTATTTTTGATTCAGTTTTCCTATTCATAATTATTATTAAATTAGTGAACTTTGAAATCAAATGAGGAATTTAGGAGTGACAAAATTAGTTAGCGTTGATCCAATTGTTACATCTCTTAATTATTCAAATCCTAAAGAAAAATTAGTGAAGAGAAAAACAATTGTCCATGAGGTAAATATTGATCCGGCTATGATCCGAATTTCTGGTGAAAAATTAAAATTGCAACTTTTCACTAAATATTGGTTTTTTAAACCTAAATCGGATGAAATTCAATTTGTGGATTCTGAAATATATTATGAACCATTTATAATAGTTAATGGAAAATATTTTATCGATTACTACAGAAAGCGAACTTATCACATAAATGTTGAACCACAAGTAAAAGAAATAGTTCTTTTAAATAACAAATTCATACCAGAAAATATGAACTTGAATAAAAAAAGAAAATATATACACATAAAAGCTGAAGAGAGACTAACAATTGAAAATAAAGCTTATATGGTTCTGGACAAAAATGGCAAAAAAGCAGTAATTGAGAAAGTACCATCTGCTCCTTCTTCAAAATATCCAAGAAAAGTAATAAAGAAATATAAAATAAAAGAACTTCCAAAAAATTTTGAGGTAAATCTTCTTAAAAGCAAAATCGCAAGACGTCCCAAAGACTTATGTAAAATCATAAAGGAACTTTTTGAAATAACCGAACGAACAATAATATATGCTCCAAGGCTAAAGCTTCGTTATAAACACAAAAAAACAAACCAAGAAAAAATCTTAATCTTAGATGGTATTACTGCAAAAAAAATTTAATTTATATCCCTAGAATTTATTTTTGATTTTTTCTTTCTTATCTTAATTTTTTTACATAATTTTGCTGATATATAAACTCGATAATAGCAAGGACTATAACTTGCATACACTTGTTTTTAATTGCGATAATTCTATCATTATCCCTGATTTCTTTAAATACGATTTCTAATTGCTCATCCATTTGACAATTTTTTATTTGATTTTTATCTAGATAAGGATCTATTAGGGTCAGAACCTTTTTTTTATTCCATTGATCAAATAATATTTTGGTTTGAAGATTTTGCTCAATTTGATTTCTTAATTCAATCCAAGTATAGGCCTCTCCAAGCTCAGAGTTAATTAAAACAGGGTGAAATTCAATAAATTTGACCATAATATGCCCTCATTTAGTTCTGTAATTTTTGTTTTCTAGGATCTTTTTAAGATCTAATTCATTCTTTTATTCTTTAAGTATAATAATACTATATTTTTTGTTCTATAAACTATCAAATTTCCAAAGATTTTTATTTCTATCAAATATATTATATTTTTTAGTAATTGTATACTAAATCAGAAAGGATTTTTGGAGGTGAAGATATGGCAATGGGTATGAGAAGAAGAGGAAGGAGACGAGGTAGGAGAAGACAAAGAGCTCGAGATGCGGGGGCGATTAGTGCTGCAAATCAAGAAGCTGAAAAGGCAAAAGCAGAAGCAGCAGCTGCTCAAGCAGAATTAGAAAAGATGAAAGCTGAACAAGCTAAAAAATCTTAAGTAAAAATAGGTAAAAATGAACGATAAAAAATAATCAAATTTATCTTAATCCCTATATTTTTTAAGAATCAATTTAGATTGGATTAAATCATTATTTAAATTTTAATCAGCGATAAAACGAATTTTTAATCATCAGCCTTTATAATCTTTGATTTATTATCTTGATTTATTGTCTTCAGATTATCTTTTTATATGAGATGAATTATCGTTGAATATTTGTGATGATAACCTTGTATGAGATAACTTTTAGTTTACCTGAGGTAATATTTGCAATAATAGTCATAGTCTTAACATATTTAATATCAAGATTTGTTGTTAGGATTGGATCAAGACTTTTAAATCAAGCATCTCTTCAAGAAACCATAAAAGATTGGATTTTAAGAATTATAAAATGGCTTACATGGCTAATAGGGCTTCTTATTTCACTATCAATCTTAGGTGTTGATATATCTACTTTAGTATTAGGTTTAGGTTTGCTTACGTTAATTATTGGGGTTGCATTGAGTACTTGGGTTGAAAATCTTGTTGCCGGGGTAATGGTACAAGCAGAAAAGGAAATTGGGGTTGGAGACAAAATTACGATACTCAAATGGCAGATAATTGAAGGAACAGTTATCAAATTAAATACTAGAACTACAGTAATAAAAACAAAAGAAGGCAATATAGCTTTTATTCCAAATAAACTCTTCATGGACACTCCAGTATTAGTAGAAAAAGGCCCCCGCAAACCCGAGAATAAAAAAGGATAATAAATGACTGTTCCAAATTACTTATTCTAATTATATTATCATCTTCTATTCATAAAAAATAGTTGAAATTGTAAATTTCATAATATTCACAAAAATCTTATATATAAAATAAAATAAAAACGAACATTATAAAACAATTATGAATGGAGGAAGCTATATGGGTGAACAAAAATCTTCAACAAGCAAAAGAGTTCTGCAAATTATCTTAGGAATTGGAGCTTTAATTTTAGCATTTGTCATTCTCTTCTATCCAGGTTTTGGCTTAGCAACGCTTATTGTATTTCTCTCCTTTGGGCTTATGATGATGGGATTCTGGTTATTTGGTGTTGGTCTTATAGATGCTAAACAATCGGGTGCTATTAGGTGGCTTAGCGTTATTGTGGGTTTGATTGTAATTGCATTTTCTGTCATAGCTCTAATTTACCCCGGCCTAGGTACAGCAACATTAATTCTTATTCTAGCAATAGGAATAATGTCTTTAGGTTTTGGTGCAATTCTGCAGGGAGCAAGCAGCCAACAATCAGGATGGATCAGAGGTTTACTTATTATCATAGGCATAGTAATAATCGGATTCGGTATAGCAAGTATTGTGTATCCAGGACTTGCATCAGCAACTTTAGTAGTTCTGCTTTCAATAGCTTTAATGATGATAGGAGTAGGAAGCTTAGCTAAAGGTTTGGTTGGAGAATAATATAGATTTTCAACGATCTAAAATTAACTGGCAACAACTAAAATTAGCAATAATCCAATTGATTAGATTAGAATCCATAAAGAAAGTTAAAAATCAATTCTTTCAACTTTTAGCGTAGTACCCATTTTTTTTTATCATACATTCCGTTGTAATTTCTTAACTGGTTAAGGGTATTGATCCTCTAAAATGGATAAATTCCGAAAAGTCGACTCAAAGATTTAATAATAATTTTGTTACGATTGTTTGCGCTAATTATAAATATATCAAATTTTATTTTACAAGCATAATTATAAAAAAAGAAAGGAGACGATTTTATGACACAAGAAAAATCAAACTTTATAGTCAAATTTTACGACAAAGATTACGAAGATAAAACCATTTTGGAATTAGTAGAAGCGCCTGTTTCTGCAATTAGCGGAGTAAGTGAAGCGGATGCAGAAGATCTAAAAAAAGCTTTTAATATTGAAACTGTTGAAGATCTTGCTTCAAATGATTATGTTTTGCTAGCTCAAGCAATAGCACTTTTTTCTGATGCTTCAGGAGCTGTTTTGGACAAAAAATTTGAATCAAAAGACTTTGCAGAACTAGCAGATAAACCTGCAAGCGCAATAGCCGGAGTCTCAGAAGGCGACGCTGCACTTCTTAAGAAATCCTTAGGAATAGACAGCATAAGGGAATTGGCAGACAACAAATACGTCTTAGTAGCTCAAGCAACAGTTACCTTAGCTGAATTAGTTCAATGTATAATTGATGATATATTTTAAGCTAAAATATATCTAAAAAAATCCCCAATTTTTTTATTGGTTTCTCCTTAAAATTTTTTTAATAAAACTGATAGAAAAAGCAACCTCACCTACATCTTTTTTTCAATCTTTTCTTTTCGTAATGCAGGATTATGTTTAGCGTAAAATTTATTCCAGCTTATTTTAGTGAAAAAGTCTCGCCACTTATCATTAACAGGTTTTAGACGCAGCTTTTGCTCTGTATCGCTTATAGAGAAGTAGTCTGGAGCACTAATTATTTGATCTTGTCTCCGAATAAGCATTAACCATTCTTGCATTTCAGTAATAAACCAACCAAGCCGCAACATAAACA